>JAHFGF010000121.1 GCA_023247595.1 Candidatus Omnitrophota bacterium | reverse complement strand
CGGCCACACGTTCCAGATCGGAGGTGATATGCGTCGAGAAAAAGACCGTACACTCACGGTTGGCCACGATCTCGAGGATGGTTTTTAAGAATTGCCGACGGGCCGCAGGATCAAGGCTCGCCACCGGTTCATCGAACACCAGAAGTTCCGGTTCATGGCCCAGAGACAAAATAATGGAAAGCATCTGCGCCTGGCCTTCCGAAAGACTGCTGATGCGCTCATCAGGATTGAGCCCCCATTCCCCGGTCAAACGTCCGACGAGTTGGGTATTCCAGCGCTGATAAAACGACGCGGTGTAACTGATCAACTCTTTGACCTTAAGCCACGGGTACATCCTGTCGGACTGCGGCACATAACCCAGACGGGATTTGGTTTCTTCCTTAAAGCGCCACGGCTCGTCACTGAGCGTGCGGATCAATCCGGCATCGGGCTTAATTAATCCCAGCAACGTTTTAATAAGAGTAGTTTTTCCGGAACCGTTACGGCCCAGAAGGCCGAAGACAGAACCTTTGGGAATCTGAAGCGTGATGCCGTCGAGCACGCTCTTTTGCCCGTAGCGTTTGGAAACATTTTGAATGTCGATCGTAAAGTTACTCATCCTTGGTCTCCTTGAATAATTTCTCCAGCAGCTCCCGGACGGTCGCGGACGACAGCGAAAGCTGATTCGCCTTGGTCACAACCTCTTTTAAAAGCGGCAGGATCTCTTCTTTCTGGTCCTTGACATGCGTGTGCGCTTTTTTGGAATGACCGATGGCCATGCCCTGCCCGCGGACAAACTCAATAACGCCGTCCTTCTCTAATAGTGAATACGCCTTGGACACGGTCATGGGATTGATCTCGATTTCAGATGCCACCTGACGCACCGATGGTAAAAACTCGCCCGGCTTTAAACGGCCGGTTGCCACATGCGTCCTGACCTGATCAATGATCTGACGGTAGATCGGAACGCCCGATGTGGCGGTAATCTGGAAGTAAAATTTAGGTTTTATATCGGACATAGCCTTCTTTCTGTGTGAACAATTCCTTATGTGTATTACAATAATAATACACTAATACACGTTTGTCAAGAAAAAAAAGCGCCCCGTCTTTAGGACGGAGCGCTTAAATCACAGCTCTTAAATAAACAATTTATTTTACAGAATCAACATACGCAATCAAGTCAACTGTCTTATTAGAATAACCCCATTCGTTGTCATACCAGGAAATAACTTTCACGAAGGTATCATTAAGCGCGATACCGGCATCAGCGTCGAAGATCGACGTGCGGGAATCCCCGATGAAGTCGCTTGAAACAACAGCATCTTCGGTGTAACCCAAAATGCCTTTGAGTTCGCCTTCGGACGCTTCCTTCATGGCTTTTTTAATTTCATCCCACTTGGCTGGTTTAGCCAGACGGGCGGTCAAATCAACAACCGAAACGTCCGGCACCGGAACGCGAAACGCCATGCCGGTTAACTTGCCGTTTAATTCCGGAATAACTTTACCGACAGCCTTGGCAGCGCCCGTCGATGACGGGATGATGTTCTGCCCTGCACCGCGTCCGCCGCGCCAATCCTTGGCTGACGGGCCGTCCACGGTTTTTTGTGTAGCGGTCACCGCGTGGCAGGTTGTCATCAAAGCTTCGATGATGCCGAATTTATCATGCAATACCTTCGCCACCGGAGCCAGACAGTTGGTCGTGCAGGAGGCATTTGAAATGATGTTCATATCATTTTTATATGTCTTGTGATTAACACCCATAACAAACATCGGGGCGTCCGCGGAAGGAGCGGAGATAATAACCTTCTTAGCGCCGGCCTTTAAATGGCCCTGGGCTTTGTCGAGGGTGGTAAATAAACCGGTGGATTCAACTACGTAATCAGCACCGACTTCATTCCACTTGAGAGTTGCAGGATCTTTTTCAGCGGTGACACGGATTGTTTTGCCGTTAACCACTAAATGACCGTCCTTCACAGATACAGTGCCTTTGAACGCGCCGTGGGTGGAGTCATACTTGAGCATGTACGCCATGTAATCAGCGTCGATGAGATCGTTAATACCGACAACTTCAACTTTGGGATTGCTTAATGACGCGCGAAAGACCAGTCGGCCGATGCGCCCGAAACCGTTAATACCTACTTTTGCCTGCATTGCATCCTCCTTGATTATGTTAGGGGGACACAGTACTTAACGTATTGTGCCCTATATTTGCGAATGGACTCCAAGAAATAATCTCTAAATAATAACGGGAACTTCCTATTTGTCAATACTGTTGTGGCCAAGCCCGTTTAACAAACTTCCCTTCAACTCCCCGGTTGTCAGAGAGGTCAATCAGCTGCGCGTCTCAACAGTCCAGACGGCAGCAGAATCCAAAGCCAATTATTCCTGCCGAAGATACCGGGCGGCGACTTGCGGGGGCGTTGGTACGATGTAAAGCCCTGTCCCCCACTCAAAACCGACCGAACGGGTGAGTTTTGGGATTATCTCAATGTGCCAGTGATAACTCTCAGGCGCGTCGTAGTTATTGGGGGCAATGTGTAAGAAAAAATTATAAGACGGATTCGACAGAACAGTTTTAAGCCTCGCCAAAATATCCTTAAGCATCTTGGCTAATTCTTTCTTCTCTCCCAACGCCATCGAGGTAAAATCCGCCGAGTGGCGTTTGGGAATAATCCATGTTTCAAAAGCAAAACGCGGGGCGAACGGACAGAAGGCCAGAAAATCGGAATTTTCATTCACAATGCGTTCCTTGTCCTGATGCTCTTGATGGATAATATCGCAAAAAATGCAACGGCCGCGGTAACGGAAATAATTGCGGGCCCCGTCTAATTCTTCGACGACAAATTTAGGAACCATCGGAAGCGCGATAAGCTGGCTGTGCGCGTGTTCCAAGGAAGCGCCCGCGCCTTCTCCAAAATTTTTATACAGGCAAATATATTTAAAGCGTTTGTCTTTGGCCAGTTTTTTGGCGCGGCTGATATAGGTATCCAAAACAGAAACCAATTCTTCGATGGATAAATCAACCAGCTGAAAATTGTGGTCCGGCGTTTCCACAACCACTTCATGGGCGCCGATGCCGGTTGTCATATCATACATACCGACGCCTAACTTTTCCAAAACACCTTCAGCTTTTAAAACGGGAAATTTATTAGGAATCGTGCGCACTTTCCAACCGATGGTATTGGCTTTGGTATCAGCCGGACGGACAGCTTCAATTTCCGGCGGAGTTAAATGTTCTTTTCCGGCGCAAAATGGGCAGGTTTCTTTTTTGCGGGGCGTATGATCTTCTTTTTCAAAATCATGCGGCAAAAGCGCGGGATCCGACTTAATGACAATCCATCGGCCGACAATAGGTTCACGTCTGAGTTCTGGCATATATGCTACCTTACCACTGATTGAAATTAAGAAATGATGAAATTGAGAAATTAAAATCCCAATCTAACACCAATCAATTTTCTTAATTTCTTAATTTCTTAGTTTCCATAGCTCAAAGATTCATTTATATTTTTACTTCGCGTAAAAACTTCGCCGTCTTTTCCGGGGGAATCGGGCAGATATAAAAACCTGTGCCTTTTTCAAAACCAGCCACCCGTGAAATACGCGGCAAAACTTCCAAATGCCAATGATAATCCTGTTCA
This sequence comes from Candidatus Omnitrophota bacterium, assembly GCA_023247595.1. The sequence goes on along the minus strand of JAHFGF010000121.1, from coordinate 1,546 downwards.
ATGGTGCGGTATTTTAAACCGCCGGAATTTTCCATGCGAAACGGTGATGTGTGAACGACATAATTATAAGCCGGGTCATCCATACCAACTTTAATGCGCAGCAAAAGTTCTTTCATCATCTTGGCCAAATCCTGTTCGTATCCAGACACTCCTTGAGCGAAATCACAGGCATGCGATTTGGGCAGAACCCAAATTTCAAACGGAAACCGGGAGGCAAACGGCGTGACAGCCAGAAAATGCTGCGTCTCAACAACAATACGATCGCCGGTGGATTTTTCCTGACGAATCAAATCGCAAAACAAACAGCGTTCATGGTATTCATAATATTTCTTAGCTCCGGAAATTTTATCTTTAACGCGGATAGGATTAACCGGAGTTGCCATAATCTGAGAACGGGCGTGGCCGATGAGACGGCTGCCGGCCGCCTTGCCGTAATTTTTATAAGCCAAAGCATATTGAAAATCCGGATTTTTTCTGTGATGGTTGATGCGCAGGGCATAGGTCTCAAACACATATTTGATTTGATCGACGGATAAATCCGCCATATTGGCAATATGTTCCGGAGTTTCAATCACCACTTCATGCGCGCCGTAGCTGTCGCAAACGTCATAAAGCCCGTGTCCCCGGCGGTGAACAGAACCTGCTTCGTTAAATAACGGAGTCCCGCTTTCAAGAACGCGCACCTTCCACGGCCCGCGGGAATCCTTGGAATCCCGATAGGCATAGACTTCGCGGGATTCGGTGTCATTACAAAATGTGCAGTCTTTGGGATCAGTCGTATGGATGGTTTCGTCAACAAAATTACTGGGACGGCGGGCGCGTTCGGTGGCGATAATCACCCAACGTCCGACGATAGGATCTTTTCTGAGTTCTGGCATTGCGCTACCTTCTAGCTAGGTACACCTAGCGTACTACTCTCATGATGGACACCTGGACACCACCCGCCGGTGTCCCAGTCGGCTATCGATAAGCAAGGTGTCCTTGGCGTACAAGGACTCTTTTTTATTTTGCTCGGCGTCCTTCTCTAATAAGGCCTGAATTATAACATAAACTTTTTTGGCCCCGAGCATTAATTCTGTTTTTTTAATCAAATTTACAGGTGTTAGATAATTTTTGGCCAGAAGCGAAACTGCGGGCTTCCATAGGCTTTCCGGATTCCGGCTGAACCTGACGGATAAGCAAAGACTGATGTCCAGTTGCGACCACAATGCCTTCTCTATTAATATCAAGGATTGCCCCTGGCGGCACTACAGCTGGATCCCCCGGAACAACACGGGACGATAAAATTTTAAACTTCTTACTTTTAAAAACTGCGGTCACTCCCGGCCACGGCTGCAGACCGCGGACAAGGTTTGCGATCCTAATGGCCGGATCTCTCCAGTCAACATGTCCCAGCTCTTTGCTTAATTTAGAAGCATAAGACACTTTAGATAAATCCTGACGGGTCAGGGTAAATGTTTTTCTCTTGATTTGATCCAATGCCTCCAAAAGAGTCACCGCGCCGAGCTGAGCCATGCGCAGCCGCAGGCTGACAACCGTATCTTCC
>JAHFGF010000120.1 GCA_023247595.1 Candidatus Omnitrophota bacterium | reverse complement strand
GACGGGCGATATCCTGAGGAGTTGTGATCTGATTGACCGTAATGGACGACCGGGTAAAAGCCATGCGCTTGAGGATTTTGAGTTCTTCTTCTTTACTGGGATAAGACACTTTGAGTTTGAGCATAAAACGATCCACCTGGGCCTCGGGAAGCGCGTACGTTCCTTCCTGCTCAATCGGATTCTGGGTGGCTAAGACAATAAACGGTTCCTCGAGTTTAAGTGTTTCCTCCCCGATAGTCACTTGCCGTTCCTGCATCGCTTCCAGAAGAGCGCTCTGCACTTTGGCCGGCGCGCGGTTGATTTCATCGGCAAGAATAATATTGGCAAAAATCGGGCCTTTCTTGACGTTAAACTGGCCGGTGCGCTGATCATAAATGAGCGTTCCAGTTAAATCCGCCGGCAGCATATCGGGCGTAAACTGCAGACGCTGAAATTTGGCCTGGATGGTCTGGGCGAGCGTCTTAACCGCAGTGGTTTTGGCCAAACCAGGAACGCCTTCAATCAAGACATGCCCATTGGCCAAAAGCCCCACCATTAAACGTTCCAAAAGATATTCCTGGCCCACGATCACTTTTTGCGATTCCATCAGAATCGCACTGACACATGCGCCTTCCCTTTTAACCTTTTCATTAATGAGCGTGATTGCCGTATCTGCCATAAAACCTCCCTAGTTAAATCTTCGGAGAAAAAAATAGCATATTCAATATGAATGGAACGTTAAAATAAAATTAGAATTTTCTTATGATTTAAGAAAGGCCATCGCGGAGATCTCAAGCATTTAATTCAAATAGATATCAATTCGTTCAACGCAATTGTTTCGAATGTCTTCTGCCCGTTTGCCGCTGACGGATGAACCTTCGACAATAACCGCTTTTGGTTTATTCGGATATCGAATTTCCATTCGCGTCACGACACCTTTATTGGACCCGAATGTATTTTTCTTAGTCGGATTATGATAAACAACCAACGTCTGCCCCAGCAGATTAAACGCGTAGCTGTTAGTAGGAAGGCTTATCTTTTGCCATTTTTTTCCTTTAACCAGATATTCCGCCTCAGTTTTTTCTGTGGTGAATAAATGCGCGGGCAACATTGGTTCAAAACTTAAAGACAATTCTCCCTGCGCGGATAAACGAAACGGCCTTGGCCCCAGGTTCATCATCAGCCACATGTGCAGAAATTCCGCCGTACTGCCCGACAAACGCGCGACAAATCCCTGGCCGTGCAGAGACTCGTCTTCATGCGCGCTGCTGGCAATGAACGACGAGTTTTCTAAAATACTTCGCCCATAAACATTCGCGTCCAAAAACGGAATCATCGCGGTCGCGGCTTCAGCAAAAAATTCTTCCGCTAAGCCGTTACGCAGTAATTCCAGAAAATATTTATATTCCATATGAAGCCAAATGGATTCATTTTCAAGCCAGCCGGATGGAAAAATCCGCGTTCTGCCGATCTCCTCGGATTCCGATGAAAGATTAGCGTTGACCTTATACATCCCAAGCTTTTTGTCATAAAGTTTACTTCTCTTAACGGCATGGTAAAGCGCTTTGGCCTGCTTCGGATGGCCGACTTTAAGCGCATGCACAAAGCCTTCCAAAAAGAATGGAAGCTCATGACGTTTGAACGCCAAAGGCCGCACGCGGGTTGTTCCGTCGTGATGTTTGCTGTCTAAATTTTCGTAATCGGTGACTTCATGAAAGAAATACGTGGCAAAAAGGTCGCTCTTGCCTCTTGCCTCTTCATAGGCCTGATTTGTTTTGGCAACAACGAGATTTAAAAACTTCCTGGCCGTTTCAATACTCAACGGTTTCTCTTCTCCGCTTACGCCCAAACGGACAGACGTTCGATAGCTTTCTTTGACGTCGTTTGATTTCTTCCAATAAGTCAGCGGGTCAATCGACGTGGTTAACGCGTCGGCCAATCCATGGATAAAATCAGCCAATTCATGAAAAACTTCAACACGGTCCTGGTTGGAGCAGGCTAATTGATCCAGCGATGAAAGCACAAACATGGCATACCGCTTGAGTTCCAGCGTCTCGGATATGGACGAGCCCAAAAGCCCTGGAAGTCCGTTGAGCGCGTCATACCAATTGGGTTTCTCCGCTTCCATTTCAATACCGATGCCGCTGGGATCAAGCGTTGCCGCTTTATTGGCAATCAGACATAATAATTTCACCAACAAAGTGGTTGAATAAATCTCCCCCTGGCCATTCTTTGTTCTTAACTTAAACCCTTTTTGCTTGGCATGCGTTTCGCCTTCCCTTTCCACGACGGAATGATATTGCCGCACGCCATATTTGGTGTGCACATACCGCTGGTCCCGGGGCAGCACATAGTGATTATTAAAAAAGAAGCTGAACACTTTTTTATCCAAAAGAATTTCTTTAAGGCGTTCCGGATAAACAGCCAGATAACTTTCCAGAAGGTCAATGTTATAGGTCCAATGATCGCTCCAGAAACCTTCCCCGTGATCCGCCAGTTCCTGCTTCTGGCCATGGCCGAGCACCTGGTTCATAAATTCCATGGGAGAACAGGATAATTTAAGTCCATGCTGATAAATCGTCTTAAAAAGATCGCCGGGCATAAAACCTTTGATCATCAAGTCCTTGAGCTTTTCTTTATTGTCCCCTTGAACATATTTATTTAATAAATCATGAACAGCGCTTTCATCGTGGATAGAAAACATCAATCCCCGGACCACCAGCGGATTATATCCGTCGGCCTGCTGAAGGCTGAAAAAATTGATGACGGCCGAATCCTTAACGTCGCGGTTAAACCACACGTCATTGCGGCGGTTCTGATTCACATCACGAAAATTGCCGTTGCCCTGTGATAAATAAGTCGGAGCCAGAGTAAAAAAATTATAATCACGTTCCGGATCGCCATGTTTACGGCTATACACGTTAAACGCGACCGGACCAGACGCGGTCTTAAGAGAAACCGGCAGGCCGCCACGAAGAACATTATCCAAAAAGGTCTGGCCGCAATAATGGTTAAACGCCCCCGACGAACTACGGGTAAAACACATCTGTTTGATTTCTTCAATCAGGGTACGGTTTTGTTGCGCTTTTTCTTCAATGAAGGATTTCTTTGAAGCCCGCGACACAATGCGGGTTAACTGTGCCATGTCATGCGAGAATCCGACCAAGGAAATGATTTCCTTAGCTGCCTTGGGTTTCAAAGTAAATTGACTGTAGCTGAATGCCGACGGCGTACGGTTGCTGCTGAACTGTTCCTGGGGCACTTGAAATGTCCCAGTCTTAATAAACTTTTCAGGAACCAAGAAATCCGAGGATTGCCCAAAAACACACGTTGGATCGATAAGCGGCATCAATAAATTATTTTTAGCCTGGGAACTTGAGTCAAAACTGAAATAAAAATTCCCCTCATGAATATGCGTCACCTGAGGCGTGTCAGCCACTTCCACATTCAGCTGATAATACGGCGCCCGCTTGTTGACATTACTGACCTTAACCCAGGCCTCGACGGTTCTGGACATGTTTTTCGACAGCCAATCCTTCATGCCGTACGGCAGGATCACCGGCAAACCGTCAATCATCTGAATGGATAAACTTTTCTTGAAAATATTCTCAATCTTGACTCTGCGCACCAAAGCGGCAAACGGCTCCTGCGGCATCGTGAAATAATTGACCTGGATCTTAAGACCCAAAGTTGGATTGATTTCTTCAATCGTCAAATCATGGGATGACACAATCATACGGCGCCGTACCGAAGCTTGGGACGCCAACTGATTCTGAAACGGCTCATAAAATTTTTCGTTATTGCCCGAACCGACTTTGATAAAAGTTCGGAAACCCTGCGTTGATGCCATTCGGTAAGCCTTGTTGGCCGGAAGAAATTCAAGGATGGCACGGTCTTTGGACTCAATCCCGAAGCTGGAAATTCCCTGTCCGCGGTTAACATAAAAAACCCACATGGGAATTCCCCAAATTCCGGCGACACCGGGAAAGAAATTCGAAAACGGTTTTGATTGATGATAATCCTGGATCACAAATGAACCGTCGGTGTTTAGCTGATAGCGTTGATCCTTTTTCCTATTCGCGTGTTTCATCATGTCCATGCTTTCTCTCTAATTGGGTCAATACGAATTTTTAAATTGTCTGAAAAGATTGTAGTATCCGGAAAGTTTGGCCCACATGACAACGGCATTATCGTTGTTGCTGATGCGGATCCGTTTGAGTTCATACACACCGGTATTAAATCGGTCATATCCCCGATTTGTCGCGCAGGCGCCTTTGTATTTGGCATTGACGATCATTTCTTTGATTTCTTCCGTATATCCTCCGCTGGGATAGGAAAAATATTTGATTTCAGTACCCAAAGCCTTTTCTAAATCCCTTTTGCTGTTAACAATTTCATCCAGCAATTGTTCCTGAGAGGGAACATCCGGCAAATAGGCATGACTACGTGTATGACTGCCGATCAAAATTTCTTGCCCCTGCATTTCCAATAACTGCTTCCAATTCACGAACCCTTCTTTTCCAACAGAATCCGAAATGACAAAAATGATGGCAGGGAAACCATACCGCTTCAGGGTCGGAAAAGCCTTGGCATAGTTATCTTCGTATCCGTCGTCAAATGTGATGACCACGCTTTTACGGTAAAACAAAACCCCTTTTGTAATCCCCTGGATCAAGTCATCCAGGCTGATGACATGATAGCCGTGCTTCTTTAAATACTTCATCTGGCGGTCAAAGGACTTCTGGGATACAACGTTTAATTCACCGGTCGCTCCGAAGGAAGCAACACGATGATACATCAAAATAGGAACGGTGTATTTATCCCGGACAAAAAAAACAAAACCTGTCCAAATAATCATACCGACCAAAAAATAAAAAAAAGATCTCTTTATAAAACGCATGAACGGCTTGCCGGAAATATTTCCAATTAAATAAAAAAGCTCTTACGCTTTGGTTAATTCTGATTTGACAATTTCACTGACCAGTTTATTGTCAGCCCGGCCTGCCAACTGGACGCCGGCTTCTTTCATGACCTTCCCCATATCTTTAATCGAGGACGCGCCGGCCTGTTTGATCACATCCTGAATAATCTTGCGGATATCGGCTTCAGACATTTCAGCAGGCAGATAGGCCTTAAGAAAACCCAGCTCAACTTCTTCTTTGCCGACGAGATCCGCGCGTCCTCCCTGACGGAATTGGTCAATCGAATCCTGAC
>JAHFGF010000010.1 GCA_023247595.1 Candidatus Omnitrophota bacterium | reverse complement strand
CCTGCTTTAAATTTTTAATACCCGCGACAACCCCTGTCAGCGCCTGAGGTTTAATATCCTGCCTGTTTTGAACCTCGCCGTCAATCTCGCGAAAAATTTCCGCAATCTGCTTATCGCTGGCCTGAATCTTTTGTGTTGATAACCATTTAACCGCAGAAGCAATGATGCTCGCCCGCGGTTTGTATCCCACCGGACCGCCGGACATAATGCGCCTGGCGCGCAGATCGACCCCCATAACTGTGCACAAATCATCCAATTGCGTTTTGGGCAGTTCAAAATATTGAACAATCTTCTGCGCCCGTCTTTGGGTAATAGGAACCCACGTGGCATGGACATCCGTGAGCGTGCCATCCTTGTCAAAACAGATGTGTTGAAATTTAATATCCGGAAATTCCATCATTTTTTTGCGTCAAAATACTAACACAGCGCCCCGAAGCTGTAAAGCAGAGATTCCGATATTCACCAGTGTTTTGATTAGATTATAAATTGATAAGAATCAATGAGTTATATGCTTCAAGCGAACTTTGAAAACTCAAAAGATGAATCAAAAACTCAACGGTAAATTTACGGGAATTTAACAGAGTGTGTACGGCAGGTTTCAAGGATGGCGTCGTATTCTGCGGGGAAAAGCGGGATGCCTTCGCGTGACCTTTGGACAAAAGCTTTTTTCTCAGGATCGCCGGGAACCATGACGGGCTTGAATGGGTCTTTGGCAGGTTCACGGCGGATTTCATCCATATATTTTTTTAATCTGGACTTAAACACCTTCACATCTTGAAACTTGCTGATATCAAGCGCGAGATAAAACTGGCCCAAATAGCGTTTCTGATCAAGCGGCGTTAAGTACATGCTGGTGATTTCACGGCCGAAGGGCATGCCGCTTAAAAGCCCGCAGAGAATATCCACCACCATGCCCAACCCAAAGCCTTTGTAATCCCCAATGGAAATAACACTTTGGGCCGCGTGCGGATCGGTTGTGCTTTCTCCTTTACCGTCGGCGGCAAGGTTTGGCGCAAGCGCAAGATTTTTTTCGCGATGCATTTTGACTTTGTTCCAGGTGATCGTGGTTGTGGCCATGTCCAGACAGAACGGGCCTTCGCCTTCAACGGGCGCGGTTACACAAATCGGATTCGTTCCGAAAAAAGCGCGAATCCCTCCGGTGGTCAGCATGAGCGCATCCGCATGGGTCAGGCTGATTCCGATCATATCCTTCTCTGCGGCCATCAAACCGCAATAAGCAGCCGCGCCGAAATGGCTCGAATTAAAAACCGCGACCGCGCCGCAACCGGTCTGCCGCGCCATATCCAAAACATACGTCATGGCCTCTGCCCCGGCCGCGTGTCCGTAGGTGTGATCGGCATCCAAACGTCCGACGGAGTTTCCGCCTTTATGAAAAACGTATTTCGGATGGCCATTGACGCGTCCGGCCTTCACAACCTTCGCGTAATGCGGGAACAACCGGATGCCGTGCGAATCAACGCCGCGCAAGGACGTTTGAACAAGACCTTCAACAACGTGATGCGCCGCGGCCTGATCAACATTGACTGACGCTAAAACTTCATGAAATGCCCGCCGAAGATTTTCCGACTGAACTAAAATAGGACCTGCGTTTGTCATTTCTTCCCTTTAAACTTCAAATAAACCTGTCCATCTAAATTCTCGACTCTAGGCATTTCATCTTTATATTGCCCGGAGATAGTCGTGACTAAAACTTTAATCCTCACATCCTCATTCTGCACTTCAAACGTCAAATCCCCAGCATCCACATCATAGCCGTTGCTACCTTTTGTTTCTTTCAGCTTTGCCAAGACCGGTTCCAAATCAATCGTTAATATCTGATCACCTTTTTTAAACTCAATCGTATTTTTCATTTCCGCAAAAATTAGTTCCAATTCTCCGTCGGGTGTAATGATCTTTTTATTTCTGCCTTGCGAAGCCGGATAAAACCCTTGAAGTTCATAGCTATAATCAAATTCTTTAACAGTTCTTAATAACATCGCCCGGGCAACATAACTGAAGTAATATTGCTGGCCAGACCATGGGTCATAGCGTTCACTAAGTTCAATTTCCAAATAATCCCTGCACAAAGAATATTGGTCCATGTGCTGAAAATCTGCCCCCTTGTTCGCCCAGCGGTTTAATACTCCCAAGCCATGCATGCGGTCCAGATATTCCACAATGGATGAAATTTCCGCGCTGTCTTTAAATGTGACCTTGCGCTTTCCCTTAATCAGTACGCCGTCGGAAAGATAACCGTTCTTAACAAAATAATATTCCAGCCTGCCCAATTGGCTTTGAGCAGAAACATTAATCGCGCTTAAAGGGCCAAAGGTCGCAAGCACAATCAAAAGGCACATGGATGTGGGAATAAAACGAATGTCGGTATTCGGCCGCCAGGTGAATTTAATCGATATATAAAACAGCCAGACCGTGAACAAAAGCACGAAATAACGTTCAACCGTAATGCCGTAATCAAAAATCCGACGGAAAATGGCAACGGCCATCAAAACAACCAAAGGCAAAAGCGCCAGATAAAAATACCGGGCGTACGTTTTGGTCCAGCCGAATTCCAAACGATTCCTTAACGGATAAACCAAAAGCAGCGTGAGAATACCCAACAGCGAGGCGCCGATGATAAATGACGACAGCCAACCGACGGGAAGATTCCAAGTAAAAAGAATCTTGGCCATATACAGATACAGGATGGCGTAATACAGAACAACAAGCGGAATTAAAATAAACTGCGTAAAAATTCTTAAGCCTTTAGGATAATCGTCCCTGGTTTCAAGCGCAGGAATTGCCGACGGAACGCCTCCCAAGAAAAACCAGGTGTTAAAAATCCCAACGACCATGAGCCACAGCTGAAAATAAATATCTTCCTTGATGCGCAGATTAAAAAGATTATTCAGGCACGCGATGGCAATGACCAGTCCGATAAATATCGTCGAGGAATAAATAGCGGAAACACCTAAACGGATAAAAAGCGTCTTATTGTATTGCCAAAACGCGGTCGTCAGTCCGCGTTCAAAAAGAAAAGGGGCAATCGCAACCAGCAGATGCAAATCAGTATTAATGAGATAAAACCGGTAAAAGTCAGCGCCCTTAAAATTTCCCAGCAGGGAAACAAAATAAAACGCCAAAAGGGCAAGCGCGCCGAAAGCAAGGCGTCCGGATTTTCCAGCATCATATTTTTTTACTTCACTGAAAACCGACAGCGACGTAAAAAGCGTAATGCCAAGTGTGGCAACCATGGCCCACTTCCAGAGAGGATCAACACTTGAATGCTGCTGCGGATGAACATTAACCCACATCACCATGGCCCACGTGCCGGTGACAGAGGCAACGAGCGCCATCGGAAACCGGCGAAGCGTCACTCTCGCTTCCTGAAAGATAAGATCAAGGGATTTGAATGTCATGAGAAGATATAAAATCGGTTAAAAGGGATTCTGCCAGAAGAAAATCATTTTTGGAACGGACTTCAATAAACGCGTTTGGATTCCTTAATGTGTACATCCCAACGTTATTGCCGAAGAGTTTACCGTCGCGCACAAAATTAGGATACGTGACGCAGCCCAGGCCTTTGATTGCCACATACACCGGTTTTTTAAATTCACGAGGAGTAAATCCTTCATCCACCCGTTGAAAAGAACCTTTATCCTCAACCCAGCAGGAATTAAATTCTTCTTTGGCCGGAATAACCGTATCCAAACCTTTATCAACCAGGTCAAAAATTAAATCATCAATCAAATGAGCATCACGAAACGGAAATGTGATCTCAAGCGACACAACAATATCCGGCCAGATGTCGCGCTTCTCTAATTCCTGAAGCGAATACTGCAAGACCTGTTCCAAATCAACGCGCGCGCCGGAAAATGAGGCATCGCGCATAAACGGAACTTCGGCTCCAAGCCTGCGGGCTAAATCAGCGGTCTTTTGATTATCCGTCGAGACAATAATCTTTTTTAAATACCGTGAGGCCTTAGCCCGAAGAATGGTATATTCCAAAAGCGGACGTCCCGCGACAACCGGCGACTCACCCTTGACCGGAATAAGCGCCACCACATTGAGCTTTTCAATATCTAAAGTGTTATTGCGCGCATCAAAATTATTAACCTGATGGTCCTGAAGAATCCTCACCACATTGGCGCAGCGTTCGGGATTACGGTCCTGATGAATGCCGTGGTGATGATAAACGCTCGCCGCCGGCTCATAGACAATTTTATATCCCGCTTTCAAGATTTTTTCCGCCCATAAGCGGTCTTCGATATTCGTGATTTTATTGTCGAACGGAATCTTCTGCCACGCCTGACGGCGGATCATGCTGTTGGCGTTATGAAAAAAACTGTCTTTCACCTGCACGCGGCGATCGAGCCCGAAGGTGATGAGCAAATCTCTTTTATCAAAATCCGACGAGAACGATAATGGTTCCTGACGGCCGTAAACGCCCGCCACATCTTTGTCAGTAAAGTTTTCCAGCAGTTTGGATAACCACTGGCTGTTGACCGGAACACAATGCGCGGAGAGACAGACAATGTACTCGCCAATGGAGGCCCCAAACCCGATGTTGAGCGCCTTCCCTGGCAGGTAATCATCCACCTGAACAATTTTAACGGGAAAACGTTTGGCCTTCTCCACAGTCTTATCCGTGCTGTGATTATCAACAATAATCACCTCAACATCTTTTTGGTCCTGATTAAAAACCGCCTGCAGGCAGGGCGTAATCCAGCGCTCTTCGTTTTTTGTTCTGATGATGATAGAAATCATATTTGAAAACTTTCGTTGATGATTGTTGATAGGCGATGGTGGATAGTAGTCTGGTGATGGTAACCATCTACCATCACCCATCCCCTATCAACAATTTCCCATCAACCATCCACTTTGATCCATTGATTATTTCTTTTCAAACTCAAAGCAACCGCTTCAATTACTGCCATCAACACCAGCACCTGATGGAACGTGGGCCGCAGGTCGTTGCTCTCCTTCGAATTCTAATTTCTGGATTTCAGAATATCTCATCTCCATATCCTTGATCTTACTTTCCCTATAAAACATAATAAAAATACCGCCAATAAAAGAAAATAAGAAAAAAACCAACTCAAGAGAAAGCACCCCAATTTTTCCGGGTTTACGGGCTGGCAAAAGCGCTAGAATTATTGTAGTACCATATGATGCCATGCCATAAAGCCCCCATATCCATTTCGACCGATTTTTCTTTCCGGCTAAATAAATATTGAGGGTAATTGGAATCCAGAAAAACAAAACCAAAATAAGAATCGAAAAAAAAGGTGCCATGTTTTGAACTTCCAGAGCGTTATCCATTGAACAACTCTCCAATCCATGCACCATTCTTCTTCAAACTCAAAGCAACCGCTTCAATGACAGCCGTAGAAACCAGCGCCTGATGAAACGTCGGGCGCAGGTCTTTTAAATCTTTGGGCTTTTGAACACCCATTTTGATATTGCTGACATCCATTAGAAACTGATGAATACTGCGCTCGCCGTAACCGCGGAAAACCGTTTGGCCTGTCGCATCGGTATACAGCTGGCTGAAATAGGGATTAAAATCTTCAACGCCTTTGGCATCGGTCACAATCTGGACACCACGATTTTTCTGGTCGCTGTCCAAACGTCCTTTGGTACCGACCAAAGAAATTTTCTGATCCGACATGGCGGAAGATGTGTTGGGATCGATCCAGTTGGTCGCAATGATGGAAGTAAATCGCTTCTTGGCCGTCGGCATTTCCCATTCGATCACAACCTGGATGGCATCATAAGTGGAAATTCCTTTGTTCACCAGCCACTCTTTTTGCCCTGTTGCCATAGCGCGCACAGGTTTGGCTCCGGTTAAGAAATAAATGAGATCCACGTAATGAACGCCGAGGTATTGAAAAACATTGGTCTTACCCGCCCAGTCTTTGAACATGTTCTCGGGGATTAATTTCCTCTGGCTGTAATTGACATCCACATACAAAAGATCACCGAGGCTGTTGGATACGACCATGTCTCTGATCTTCAGATTGGCATCATCAAACCGTTTGTGAAATTCAACCGCGGCATAAACGTTATGCGAACCAGCCGCTTTGATCATTGCCTTTGCTTCTTTAACCGTCGGAGCCAAGGGCTTGACTACCAGCACATGACATCCAGCCTTGGCCGCATCAACCGCTGCCTTGGCATGCAGATGATCAGGAATTGAAATAATCACGCAGTCCGGTTTTTGATTTTTTAAAATCTGCTGATACGCATCTTTTCCAGCGCGGCCGTGCAGAGGAAGCCCAAAACCCATGCGCTTACTTAACTCACGGTTCTTCGCCCGCAGACCAGTGATACTGACTGCGCGGGTGGCGGCGACTTCAACATGTTCAATCAAGCCGGAACGGTAGGCTTCGTACAGCGACGGAAGAATCGTTCCAAAGCCTTCGGTTCCCCTGCCGCACACAAACATTCCAGCGCCGATCACAAGCACTTTTAATTTCATGACTTGCCCCCATGATAGGTTAGAGAAAAATCACGCCGCTTCTCCATGCCGGCCAATAAATATTCAGCAATCTTAAAATCTTCTTCTTTTTTAATGATGATGGAGGTCAGTTTACTCACCGGATAATAGCCGACTTTGCCGCACAGAATCGCATGGCCGTTTTTCTTAAAATGTTCAAGAAAAGTTTTCGTGCGCCACATCATCACCGAATAGACAAATAACCCGACGGGTTTCAAATCCTGCGTCTGGGCAAAAATTTCCTGTTCCCGAAAATTTAAAGGCTTACCATCCAAAAGCGCATGCACCTGTTCATTGCGCACAGTGATCAAACTATCCAAATTTTCTTTCTGAAAATATTCAACAACACTGCGGATTTCCTCACCCGTCTGCAAAGGAGATGTAGAATTAACCCACGCGACCACATCACAGGGATTCGTCAGAATAAAATCGTTAACAACCGCGTCTGATTTAGCCGTGGATGACGCCAAGTCCGCCGGCCGGTGATAAAATTCCGCGCCGTATTGTTTGGCAATGTCGGCAAAAATTTCGTCTTCGGAATTAAGGACAATCCGGCTGAAAACGCCGGCAGCCTTGGCCGCTTCAACGGCATAGGAAACCATGGGACGCCCATTTAAAAGCGCCAAGTTCTTGGCCTTTAAACGCGCGCTTCCCCGACGGGCTGGAATCATAGCGATAATTTTTGGTTCCTTACTCATTTAAAAAATCTCTACACCTTCAAGTTGTTTTTTCTCTTTTAGCGAAATCGGCTGCGGCAAATCTTTTTTAAGTAAACGCGTGATCAATTCCTCAACGGTCATTGCGTCCCCCGGTTTAAAAACATGCCGTTGAAACAAGTCTCCCGACAGCGTTGCGTTTAAATGGTTATTGAGAATCCATGTCATGCCCGGAACCAAGCCGTTTCGGTTTCCAATATAGTACACAGAATCCGCATGCGCAAATGCTTTATCCTGCCAACGCGCGCCCGGAATGTGCATGTAGCGGTCACTGGGATCGTATTGGAGAACCGGAATGCCGTTGATGAGCGCCTCCTCAATGGTTGTAGAGGAAAAGCTAACCATCACATCCGCAATCTTTAAATAATCCGCGAATGGGCCTTCGGCCGCGATCACATAATGGTCACCTGCCGGCAAAAGCGTTTTTAACTGTTCCGTCGATAAATAAGTATACGGACGAAACCGGATGATTAAAAAAACCTCCGGCATGTTTCTTGCCGCCTCAACCAAATCACTCATGTAGGCAACATACTCATCTAACGTTTCATAAATATAAAGCCTGTTGGAACCACGCGGCTTGGGCGTGCCGGCGTGGACGAAAATCTTTTTCCCTTGCGACCGCGGAAACATCTTTAACGTAAGGTTTAATTTCCCTGACCGGTCGACTTTCGGAAAAATGAGCGGTTCGACCGCGTAATAATTCCCCTGATATCCCATGGCCTTAACATGTTCGACCGCCCACGGTGATTGCAAAAGGTGATAACGGTAATCTGTGTTGATGAGACCTTTACCGTGATCAAACCATTCCATGCGGTCAAATTCATTGTTCGGCGGGACATGCGACCCGTGCGAAATCAAGATCGACGGAATATTCATGCGCTCAGCCAGTTCGCCTAAAGCGTAGGAAAAATCGCGCGCCACGTGCGAGAGAACCGCAACAGGTTTAAGCGCTGCCAAAAATTTCCTGAGTGACGCGACCGTCCGGTTTAAACGCGCCAACTGCGGGCCATAACCCTTGTCGATCTTGCGAAAGACCATTGCGGAAAAATCGCGCCCGCGCCAAACGCACAATCGTTTCCTATCGCAAATGCGTTTGAATATCTCGACGGAATCAATCCATGTTTTGGAAAACTCCTGGTCTTTCGATAAACGAATGCCGTCTAAATGAACGTTGCGCGACACAAAACCCAACGCATCGTCCGTCAAGCGCATGAACGATTTCACCTCAGGCGCCGCGTTATAATGATCGCAGTCTTTAAACGCTTTAGCGATTCCGTCAAAACGGTATTTGTAGGAATAATAAACCATCGACGGGCGGGAGCGTTTCTTCAACATCCAAAGCTCAATCGGAAAATAAACAGCGCACACCAGCGAACGCAGCCACTGACGCCACTGCTTGGCGCGGGCTTGAGGCGGAATATTCAAATCTGGAGATTGGATACGAACGTGCGGCGCAAAAAGACCTGCGATCTCACTTAAAATTCTTTCCTTGGATGAGAATGTCAATTGCGAATGGTCATTGCCGCTGTAGCGGCAAACAATGATCTCATCGACCGCATGTTGTTTGCAGGCATTTTCAATCACTTCGATCGTTGCGACAACATAGCCGAGGAATTGGCGCAGATAAAACGTCAAGGCATTGGTATAAGCGTGACGGATGCCGTACGAATCCTTAACGCTCATGCTCGCGTTGACTTCCTGAATGACGGCATCCACACATCCAAGGCATCGCTCGTGCGATTCTTTGGAAAAATACGGCGCCGAAGTCTCGAAGGCGATACCGTTTTCTAAGAGTATCTCGCTCGTCTCGGGCAAAAGCGAAATGACTTTCGCCCCGCCGGTCAAAATCTCCGGCTGGTATTTCAGAAAGTATCCGGCTTCTTCTTTGAATTCTAAAAGGACCAGCTTTTTAGTCATATCGCTTAAACTTTTCTAACCCGCATCGACCAGACACAAAGGACCAAAAATATCAACCACGCAAAAATCGAAATATAAATTCCAAATCGATATGGTGAATGATCAA
Organism: Candidatus Omnitrophota bacterium; assembly: GCA_023247595.1. The sequence continues at coordinate 8,819 of JAHFGF010000010.1, read as the reverse complement.
ATAACATTGTCACATTATAATGTCCGGACTTAAGACGGACACCCTTGAAAATCCCGTTGACCTTCAACACTGGAATGTTCTCGCCATTAGCGGATGCCTTCCAGAACGGATGCCAGGCATCGGCGACAACCAGCATCGCGTCGCTTGAACCCTCATACTCAAAAACCATTCGCCCCGGATGAAACTCCTTGAGAACCGCTTTGCGCGTGGGATCGTTATCCCTTAATTCAAACATATCCTTTGAAGAAACATATGCCGTCTTAGGTATTACATCTTTGATATCCTTGAGTGATTCTGAAACCCGTAAACGGTCGGCCAGATAAAAATAATCCCAAGCTTTGGTGTTTTTATAAACATAAAGTCCGTTGCCTTCGGCAAACGGCGTAAGCTGAGACGGCAGATTTTCAAGCGGCTTGTCAGAATAGTAATATTTAACAGCCGAAATATCCAACAAATCCGAAACATAGAGCGGCCCGCCGTAATATAACCGCAGGTGAACAAGCCGTGTGGTCCCGTCGCCGTTAAACGCCTCATAAACCCATTGACCTTCTGCTTCCGGCGCGAAAGATTTCAATCCGGAGATATTCAATCCTGGCGGCTCCAAAAGACCGACGGGAATTGTCGCTGTCAGCGCGTTTTTATTTAAACTCCAGTTGCGATGAAACAACTCCAACTTTCTTTTAAGATTATCCGAACGGCCGGACACATAATAAAAACGATCGGTGGGACCAAACGTGTACGCGCTTACCGCCTCCTGCTCCCATACGCGATTGACTTTACTTAACGGAAAAATCGCCCATGACAAAAGAATGCCGTTTAATAGAATAATCGCGGCTAAAACCATTTTGGGCAATTGGACCGCGCGCGCCAGCCAGCGGTCTGACACAAAGACACCGGCGACAACAGCGCTTAACGCGTAATACATTATTGAAGGAACAGTCAGAATATGTTTTAAGCACCACAGGTTATATTCCACGATTTCTATCAGAAAAGAACGGTCTACTCCGTGTATCGAGACTGGCAGAATCTGATTCATTAACCCTACGGCCCGAGCAGACAAAAAATCCGGAAACACAACCACAAAAAATGACAGCACTGCCAGAAAAACAAACGGAAGCATAATGGCCCAAGCAAAAATTTTGCGCACAACTTGACCAAAGGCGTTTGGTATTTTGACATTGTCCTTAGTCAGACGCCAAATAAACAAGGCAATCAAAGGAACCTGTAACGGATAAATCATGCCGTAAATTGTAAATAATTTCGTAGTCGCTTCATTAAGGTAGGAATAAACCGCCCCGAAACCTGGAATAAGATTCGTCCGCGAAAGCCAGAAGTGAATAAACGAAATCAGAACAAGCCATTTAAAAACGAACTCCCAAAACGATAAATTTTTGCGAAACATATACGCCAAAAGCACAAACGGAAAAATCACGGCCACATAATACTGAATCATGAGCGGCCAGGCCGGAAGCCCTATCATCGTCGTATTATGCGGGTACCATTCCATCAAAAAAAACGCGCGCAAAACATCAACCGTTCCCTTGATGTCCAATCCGAGATGAATGCTGGGCAGAACAGCCAGCATTTTTTCGCGCATATATCCAATGACCGATTTTTCATAGAACAGAGAATAAAATTCTCCAAAGCCAAGCAGAATCACCATCACAACCGCCGGGGCGCAAATGATAACGAACCGGCGGCAAACTTTGAACCATACATTCGGATGATACAGACAATAAAGAAGCGTAAAGAAAAACCCCAAAGACAAAAGTTGAAACAACCCCCAGAGCGTTCCAAAAAATGCCGTCATCCAAAAAACAAACGTCAGCTTAAGGATATTTACAAAACGCGGATGATTAAATTGATCATAGAGAATAATGAGAACCGCTGGTATCGCGAATAAATAGGAAATATAAACCCGCAGGTAATGATAACCATCCTGATCTGCGCAAAACACAACTAAAGGAGCGATGAGCACAGCAAACCAGCTGGGCGATTCAGGAAGAATTTTTCGAATTAAAAAGTACTGCGCGAACGCGGCCAGCATCCCGAGAAGGATGATCGATGAGTTGTACGCGGTTTCTCTCGACGGCATAATTCTTTCCCACCACACCAACGGCGCCCAAGGATGCCACATGCCCGCGTCAGCGAAAAAGAACGAAAGCCCCATACCCTTATCCGGCCGCCATCCATTGGATGTCGTTCCGTAGGTATAGTTGGAAGTTGCCAGATTATTTTCCGTTGTTAAAAACGTCGCGCCCAAAAAAACTTTGTGGTAACCGGCCAAAACAATCAGCGCGATTAAAAGCAAAGGCAAACCATGTTCTTTTAGGAAATTTTCAACCCTCACGATATCAGCTCCTCAAGAATTGCAATATTTTGAATAATACTCCGGATGGCGCATGATCCAACTTTTGAGTTCTTCCATCATGGCCTCAAGCGGCGGCACGACATAAGCAATGTCCTGTCGACGGGAAACCAGACTGCGGTCCATATGCATCGCGTCATCCGGTTTAATAGTAAGATTTAACTTAAAAACTTTATTCATCAACCTAAGCAATTCATACTTTGATATTCTGCTGGATGACAAATGATACAAACCCGTATATTCACGTTCAATGGCCGTGAGGATAAAATGGGCCAAAGCTAATGTTGTGACCCCGCTCCAGTAAACACGGCTATATCCTTTTATTTCCTGCCGCTGTGAAAAAGCCCAATCCAAAAGCCCGCGGTTGTGAAACGGATCAGGGCCGATGATGGACGTCCGGATGGTCAAATGCGGTTTAGCCGTTACCTCGCCGTTTTTTTTGCTGACACCGTAAAGGTCCATAACATCTGGCGCATCATCTTCGCTGTAATTTCCTTTATCTCCCCGGAATACTCCGTCGGTACTGACATGGATTAAACGGCTGTTGTCCTTAACTCTGGCAAGTAACGATTCTATCGTTCTCGGAAGTATCGAATTGACAGCCCGCAGGGCTTCCTCTCCGAACGATGGATTATTGACAGCCGCGCAATTAACAACAACACAGGGGCGGCGCTGTTCAATCAGACGGGTGACAGCGTCGGAATCTTTTAGATCAATGATATACAGATTTTCATCCAGGTGCGGATGGCCTGTCTTTTGGCGTGCGCATAAAATGGCTTGGGCGCCATATTTTTCTTTGAGCAGGCATCCCGTGAGATGCCCCAGCATACCGCTTGAACCGAGAAGGATAGTCGTCATGCCAAATCCAAACGCATTAAGGTTCAATCACCCGCGGTTCAGGCAACGGAACAATAAACCTCCCGCCCCGGGTGACAAATTCTTTTTCTTTGTTCATCACTTCTTCAAAATAATTATACGCGAACAAAAGCGCGTAATCAGGCTTGTCTTCCTTAATTTTCTCCGGCGGGACAATCGGATTATGCATGCCTGGAATGAGCCTGCCCTGACGCTCATGAGACGCGTCCGTGACATAAGGAATAACCACTGTTCCAAACTTACAGAAATTCAAATGAACCGAAGCGCGTCCCGAAGCGCCGTATCCGACAATCTTTTTGCCCTGCGCGCACAGTTTAGAAATAAGATTAATCAAGTCATCCCGCTTCTGATAAACATTCTTGCCGAAACGAATAAAAGTTTCCTCCCGGTCTAAACCAGCGGCGCGCTCTTCGTTTAAAAGTTTAATGACGTCGGACGAAACAGGATATTTCGCAGTCTTTTTCTTTTGAGCATAAACGCGAAGGGACCCGGCATGGGTCGCCACCCGCCGGGCGTCAAACACTTCCATGTCGTAAAGACCCAAAAGATAAGTCAGGGCTGTTAAGGAGTGATGCATCATATGCTCATGATAGATCATGTCAAACTGAAAGCTTTCAATCAGAGAGGCCAGATAATGGACTTCAAACACAAAAATCCCGTCGGGTTTTAGCAAGTCGATGATACCGCGCATCGGTTCATGCATATCGTCAATATGCGCAAAAACATTGTTCGCGCAAACCAGATCCGCAGAACCATGTTCTTTTTTAATCATCGCGGCTGTTTTGGTATTGAAAAAATCATTAACCACCGTGCATCCTTTGGCTAATGCCAGTTTGGCGATATTAACCGCCGGCTCAACACCCACCGCTTTAATCCCAAAATCCTTAAACGGCTTAAGCAATACCCCGTCATTACTGCCGAATTCAACAACCAAAGAATTTTTATTGAGAAAACGCTTGGTCATTTCCTGAGCGTAATTCACAAAGTGATTGGAAAGCGTTGACGTGGTCGAAGCCACAAACCGGTAGTCTTTGAACAATACATCCGCCGGAACCGTCTCCAGAATTTGAACCTCTGTGCACTTGCGGCAAAAGACAACAGTCAGTGGATACAACTTTTCTTCAGCCACCTGTTCTTCTTTAATAAAGCCCCCCGCCAGAGGCATCTGTCCAAAGTCTAGAAATTTCACCATATCTTTCGATGAACAGATACGGCAGGTTTCTCTTAACGTGTAGTGCATATTCTTTCCTTATTTAATATTGAACTTCTGAATATTAATCCAACCGTCCAAACCCACCCACTTTTTTAAATCAAATGATTTTTCCCGATCGCTGTCTAAACTGGCGCCATTCCTGCGGCGTCGGCCAGGAAAAATAACTAGGCTTTTCTCCCGAATGCACAGCTGAAAAATCCCCGCGCCTTACTTTTTCCAACGCTTCCAATAAACAATCAACCGCAACGGCAAAACATTGTTCATGGATTTGATGCAGCGACTTTCCGACGGGAATGGAAACCGCTTTCTGAGCTAAGACGAACCCCGTATCAATCCGCTCATCCATCATGTGGATAGAACAGCCGGTTTGAATTTCTCCATGCGCATAGGCATGGAACACAGCGAACAATCCTTTGTAGGAAGGCAGTAAGGCAAAATGACGATTTAAAGAACACTTGGCGGGAATCGACAGTATTTCTTTCTTAAAAATCAGCGGATTGGAACTGATAATCACGTCGGGCTTCTTGTCTTTAATCCTGTTTAAATATTCCGGCCTGTGGATATCGTATTGAACATCAAAATACTCAACGCCAGAATCCGCAAATAAAGACCGCAACGAAAAATAGGAACCTTCTTTTGTTTTACGAGTGATGATATCTTTGATTTTCATGGAATACTTCAGGCAAAGCAATTTGAAAATCTCGACGGGACGAAAACAATACCAGCGTTTCATGAAGTAGTGGTCAAGACTGCTTTTAGCCGGCATCTTTGTGACGATGGCGGCTCCGACGATCTGATCCGGACTTCTCTTCATAAAATCAGAAATAAACGCCGGATGATAGACTGTTTCATCGAGAATTAGAAATATTTTCATAACGCAATGAATCTCCGTTGGCGATTAGGCCGGCGAACCTTTCGCTTTTTAAAGTGCGCTGCTCCTGAAGCTGCCATGCGGCAGTATAGTTATGCGCGAATACTTTTCTAAAAAGATGTTTTTCATTTGCCAGAGCCGCCCCCGGATGAAACAGAACTTCAACCAATCCATCTTCGCCTTTTATCTTTTTCAAAGCTGACTTCACAACCGCGTAAGACATTCCCGTCACAAAAAGCACCCCGATAAAAAAATCATTGTGCTGCACGCCTTCCCTAGCAAGAACTTCTTTTCTGCGTTTAACCAAAACATTCGCTACGTAATGTTTGAGCAGATTAATGCTGAAATAATTCTTAAAAGACGCCCAGGAATTCGAACAAAAAAAGAACCGTTCATACGGGATACGGACATAAACAATGTTGAACATTTTTTTTAAGTTAATAATTTCGTCAAACACAAAAGGAAGGATATGGCAGTGACAATGGCTGTCCAAATGAATCTGAAAATCATCTCCTAGGGCAGAAACCGCTTTGCGAATTTGAGCGGCCAACTCCAGACGAATTTGTGTCCGCATTTCTTCTTTGCCTTTTTTGGATTTCGTCAAATACATAAGCCAAAGCGATTGGAAAGAATGGTAAAAATGACCTTTTCTATCGACGAGAGTGCTGAGTTGATACGCCGGCAGAACAGGAATTCCGTCAACCAAGTTCAAATGAATGCTCATCCTTAATCCGGGGCGTTTTTTATATTCCGCGACCGCATAGTCAAAGGCATATCCGGTAGCCATAATACTGGTGCTGTTCAAAGCCCCGTGATCATAGCAGTCTAGGATGCTGTCTGTGATGCCTTTGGAAAGACCAAAATCATCCGCGTGAATAATAAACCTCAAAAATGCCTCCTGGTTAAAAATCTATTTTCCTGTATTCAATGGAACCTGGCGCTTCTCAATGGGAATATCTTCATGCCGTTCATAAAATTCCGCAAGTTTTCCCTTGGTTAAATACCTGAAACTCTCCATGCCTAGGACCATGGCGTCGTGCATATTGATATCCAGATATAATCCATAACGTCCCGTCGTTACCAGATTTTGAACGGTCCGCATCTCTTCTAACAATTCCTTCTTTTTCGTCTCATAGCCGACCAAATAAAACGGAAATGCCTTTTCCATATGGGTTATAAATATTTCGCCGATCTCCTCTGGCTTAATGCCAAAGAAACCAAGATCGGACTCCACTTTTGGACGCCAATCTTCAGGCTTCCAGCTCCAGGCAGGATCATCCGGCATACAAATTTTTTCCAGCATTAAAAGCGTTGTATCTTTCGGACCGCATTGTTCGGAGAAATTTTTAGGTTCGCTGACCCGATTAAAATGAAACCGTTTATTAACCAAATACATCCAGTGCGGACTATCAAATTTTGGACGGTTAATGACCGCATTGACAATCACCCCATGCTGAAAAGGCATATGCTCTTCAATCCCCTTTAAAGAGTCAATACCAGGAGACAAATAAGATAATAGCGTGTCAAACGGTATGGTTGAAATCAAATAATCAACCGGAATTTCAGAACCATACGGGGCGCCCAAAACTATCTTTGTCACCCGGCGGTCACGAGCCAAAATAATTTTCCCGATTGAGGCATTATAAACCAATTGTCCGCCGCGGGCGGCAATACCATCGGCGATATTCTGATAAACTTTACCGATTCCTTTTTTGTGATACATATACCGACGGACATGCAGGTATGATCTGGCATTTTCTTCCTTTTTACGGGTTATGGCCTGCAGTAAAAAAGAACCCAGCGAAACATTCGGCAATTTGCGTTTGGCAAATTCCACGGAAAGTTTATCCGCCGAACAGCTCCAAACGCGCTCGGAATATAACCCGAAGCAGATGTCGTAGAGTGTTCTGCCGAAATTGGCGATTCCATATTGTTTAAAAGAATTTCTCGGTAATTCCACAAAGAGCGATTTAACCTTCACCCACAAATAATCCCAAAGGATTCGAAAATTAAGCCATGGGGTGAACTTGGTGATGGCTTCCTTAATGTTAAAAGGATACCCCATGGGTTTATTCATGATATACAAACGCTGCTCAATAGTCACATCAATCATTTCTCCGCCGCTGTGATCGAGCATAAAATCCGTTATTTCTTTGGTCATGGCATGATACGCGTGCGGCCCGAAATCGACGATAAAATCTTTCCAGGTGCGGCTTCCCCCTTTACCGCCCGCGATGTCGGATTTTTCGATGACAACAACATGATAACCAGCCTTCTGAGCAGTGAACGCCGCGGCTAACCCGGCGGGGCCCGCTCCTAAGACAACAACTGTTTTCTTCTGCGCCATGATTTTATTTCACTAAATGTTTTATTTTTCGGGCAATGACAATATGCCCGACGCAATATTTCTTTTCTCTATCGATAAAATTAAATCGTGAAATCAGCCAGCCCAGCCACCAGCACGCAACCGAAAAGACCCAGGCCAACGGAACCGCCCAAAGACTATTTTTTTTGCATTGCCCCAGGGTAATGGAACCCAGCTTCTCAAGACGGTTTCCCGTATAACTGAACATCCCGGCCAGCCGATGGTGCTCAAGGATTTCAAAACCCGCCTGCCCAAAGACGGAACGCAGGCCGAACTGTGTAAAATTAAAAAAATGATACGGTTCAAAATGATCCCCCGCCGCCTGCGGGACAGATAAAAACAAAAACCCGTTATCTTTCAGGATCCGGTTGACCTCAATCAAACCCTTAACCGGAAATTCAAGATGCTCTAACACCTGAAGCATCAATACCCCGTCGTAATATTTGTCGTCCTTAGGGATATCATAAACACTGGCCAAAAAATCATGCTTTTGATTAAGATGAAATCCGTCTTCAAGATCGCATGATTCATAGCGGTTATTCCCATCAATCAGGTTACGATATTGACAGACGCCGGCCCCGACATCAAGAACGTGCTTACCTTTTTGTGTTGCCGCAAAATCCGATAAGACACGATAAAGAAATGCGCGCTCGTTGGGAATCGTCCAGAATCCGCCGCGTTTGATGTAGTGTTTGAGCTTATTGATCAACATAATTTTTGTGACCAAAGACAAGAGAAAAAATGTTTAATGTTTTAACGATAACTTGTCTTTGATATCCGTATTTCTGTTTAATTCTTTATCTTCCCACTTCCATCTTCCATCTTCAGTCTTTGGTCTATAGTCTTTTCTAATTCCAACTCATCCTCTGCATCGTCGCAAGCGTTGAAAGATAGACGTCATAATCCTTACTGACCTTCGTTAATATCAAATCCCGTTTCACCTGCTGTTCTAGATAATCTCTCATCCGCCGAAGTAAAAATCCCATGCGCTTGGATGAATGTCCGTCCATAAAAGGGTCGAGGCCCATATAATAACCTTTAAAATCTTCGTGTTTCCATTTATTGAATTTCTTAATGCGGTCGTTAATCGCGTTTTCAAGCGTAAAGGCGTCGCGAAAAGCAATGA
>JAHFGF010000119.1 GCA_023247595.1 Candidatus Omnitrophota bacterium | reverse complement strand
TGCTTATGGATGACAAAGAGCGCAACAAAATGTTTTACCGATAGACGGGGAGCCGTCCCCGTTAAATCAGCTTTTTTACAATATAAACATTTTAAAACGTCTGGTTTTTCAGTGATAACTATTTAAGTAATTTCAATATTCAAAACCGGATTACATTAACATCGCCCCCATAGACTGTCAATTATTATGACCCATCCTCACCGTGTACCTGAAAGGAAATGACAACATTAAATGTTAATTCCGGATAACGCAATTCTTTTGGGAAAGGAGGAAACGGCGCCGCTTCCTTAACGCTTTTGAGCCCAATCGTCCGAAGAAACGAACCGCCCGTGGTTCTATTTTCTAAAATTTGCAATTCCTTGAGAGCTCCATCGCTAGTCAATATAAAGGTTAAATAAACTTCACCAATATAGTTATCGGAATAATTAAAATAAGCCCGTTGCTTAATCCTGGCCCTCACCAGCGAATAGTAATTGGCATAATTGGGATTATTAATTTTCTCTGACTGCAGAATCGGAACCGAGACTGTTTTCTTAGCCGCTATATTAAAGGACTTAACCTTTTCCGGAATCCGTTCATAAACCCTGAGGGCGTCCGGCTTTTCAATATGTTCTTTAACTAGGGCAACCGATGACAAAGAATCAGTCAATGTGACTTTTTCCTGTTTAACCTGCTTATCCAAAGCTTTTTCTTTCTTTAATTTCGGCTGGGATTCTCCTTTGAAGGATTTGTACTGAACTTCCATTTTCTTTTTCTTAACAACTGTCTTGGTCTCTTCTTTAATTAAAAGCGATCCGCCCCCAAAGGACAAATGGACGAAAAGTGAAATGATCAGCGCCAAATATACGAGATCTTCGCTATACAATATTTTTTTAATTTTAATCATGGGATCTCAGCTCCCTGATCAGATATCGAAAAAACCGCAAGGTATCTTTAACGGGACGGATTTTACTTTGTTCATCCTGATAAATCGTCTGAACCGGCACAGAATCAATTTTAAAACCTTTGCGGCTGGACTTAATTAGGATTTCGGATTCGATTTCAAAATTCGTGGACGTCAATTGAATAGCGCGCAGCACACCGCAACTGATCAACCGAAATCCGCACTGCGTATCAGCCACCTTTTGCCGGCAGACCAGCGAAATCATCCAGGACATAAATCGGTTGGTCATTTTACGGACAAAGGGCATATTTTTATTATTGCTCATGCGGTTGCCGTTAATCACACTGGCCCGGGTGGATTGATACCGTTCAATAAACAGGTGAACATCTTCAACCGCGTGCTGACCATCGCCGTCCATAATGATTAAGGCATCGTATCCCGTGGACAAAATATAATCGAAACCTTTCTGAAGGGCATTTCCCTTGCCTCCGCATTGGGCAATGGAAATGACATGCGCCCCTTTTCCCGATGCGATTGGACCGGTTCCATCTTTTGAACCGTCATCCACCACAACGACATCCAATCCCAAAATTTTAATTTTATCAAGCAGGATGCCAATGGCTTGAGCTTCGTTATGGCATGGAATAAGAATACAAATCTTCATTTAACCCAAAACTCCCTGAACATGAGCCATTGACCAGGACATTGTTTAATTTTATCTTCGACAACCTTAATGTATTTATTTATGACATCTTTGAGCGCGTCATCAGAAACCATCTGCTCATCGATATACGACGGATAAACTGGTTTTTTAAACGTTAATGTATATGTTCCGTCCGCATTAAACATAAAAAACGTCGGCACAATTCCAGCGCCTGTTTTAATTGACAGAACAGCCGGGCCTTTGGGAAGCAAGGTGGGACATCCTAAAAAATCCATGACAAGACCATGAGTACCAAAATCCCTGTCCGCAACAAGAGCAACGGATTCATTTTCTTTTAATTTTTCCAGAAACTTCCTAATCGCGTTATTGGGCGGCACGACCGTCACCCCGCATTTTTCCCGTTGTGAATTAAAAAAATCATTAACCCATTTGTGTTTGTGCGGAAGAGCAACAGCTAAAATCGGAAACCCTAATTTACCAATAACAATTCCTCCTAATTCCCAATTGCCAATATGCGCTGTCACCACAATAGCTCCCTTACCTTTCGCCAAGACTTCCTTTAAATATTCAACTCCCTCATATTTGACATTTTTTTGGATAAATTCACTGTCCACATCTCTAGGCATCCGGAAAAAATCCACCAAATAGCGGCCGAAATAACGGAACACATCGCGGACATGCCGCTCATCAACTTTTTCACTTTTAAAAATCTTCCGCATGTTGGACCGCACATTGCGCCGGTCTATGGTTGAAAAAGCGTATTGGAGATCGGAGAGAAATTGAGCAAATGCATATGCAGCAGATAGCGGAAGGATATTTACAATCCACTGCCCGATTTTATAAAGAAAAAACCTAACCATGGTGATTTGGAAAATTGAAGGGTTACGACTCCACAAGCGCCAATGCTTTTGGAGGCAAGGAAACCACTAACTCTGCAATATCTTTAGCGGCATACGGCTTCCCATGCTGATAGGCAGCTTTACTCATGGAGGACAAACGCTGAGGGGATGCCAGTAAATCCGACACTTGCTGGGCGATATCATCCACATCATCCACCCGCAGGGCAATTCCCTTGTTCATGAGAAAGTCCGTATTGTGCATCTCTTGTCCCGGGATCGGATTCACAATAATCATCGGCAGACCCTTGGTCAAAGATTCGGATGTTGTCATACCGCCCGGTTTGGTAATGATAAGCGCAGATGCGTCCATTAATTCATGGACATTATTGGCGTAATCGTAAATTAAAAGCTTACGGTCCGTCTTGGATTGCAATTTTTTAAGCCAATCCATGAGTTTAATATTCACGCCGGCAATAACAATTAGCTGTATGGGTTTAGGAAGTTTAATTAATGATTGAACGACTTTTTTAATTGGGCCCAATCCCTGTCCTCCGCCCATGATCAAAACAGTTGCCACTTGCGGATCCAATCCCAATTTTTCGGCAGCTTCCTGTTTGTTTAATTTCTCGGCGAACTTCATGCGGATAGGAATCCCGAAAACTTTAATGGAATCCTGGGCAATCCCCAATTGAATAAATCGTTTCCTGGCATCTTCGGAAGGGACAATATAATAATCAACCCCGGGATTAAGCCAATAGGCATGCGGGGCAAAGTCAGTTAATACGCCGATGAGATTAAACGAACATTGATGGGTTGTCTTGTAATCAGCCACCATACCGCAGGGAAAGGCCTGCGTGCAAATCACTGTATCAGGATTAAACGTTTCAAATAATTGATGCAGCTTTTTGTGGCTCTTTTTATTTAAGAACTCTTTGATTAGTTTCGAACGCTTGACCAGCTTGGGATTATCATACATCTTATCCCAGATTTGCGGCGCCCGTTTAATGACGCCCATATAGGCCTTGTTAACCACTTTTTCCAATATCGGATAAGTGTATTCAAAACCGTTAATGCTCATGATCTCCGCGTCCGGAAGGATATTCTTAAGGGTCTTTTGAATGGCAACCGTGGCCTGACGGTGTCCTGAAACCTTAGTGATATACATAAGGAGGATGCGCCGCGGTTGTTTATTCAGGGTAGAAAACATATTATTCAATGAAGGCAATCGTCGCTCCGATCGATGCTTCTTTGCCTTCTTGGACAAGAATTTCTTTGATAGTGCCATTTTGTTCCGCGGAAACATTAAAGACGGCTTTGTCCGTCACAAGTTCAACCAAATCATCGCCCTTTTGGACATGATCCCCTGCCTTACCATGCCAGCAGGCAACTGTGGCCTTTGTAATACCTTCGCCTAATTCAGGGACGATAATTGGTGTCATTATGAAATCCTGTAGTGGAGGGTTTAAAACCCTCCGCTACATCATTAAATTTTATTTAAATGAAACTGGCGGCAAAAATGATCGACAATTTTCTCTTTAACCAAAGCGATGTTGATGGGCACGCCCTTAATTTTCTTCATCGATGTCATGGCCACGCTTAAACCGCAGGGCTTGACCATACGGAACAATTCCAAATCCGTATGGACGTTTAAACCAACACCATGATACGAAACCCATTTACGAACGCCGATGCCGATGGAAGCAATCTTATCTTTTCCGACCCAAACACCGCGTTGACCGTTAATGCTACCAGCCAATATATCAAATTCCTTCAATAAATCAATGACTACCTGCTCTAGTTGCTCTAAATAAATCTTCAAATCCCGTCCTCGATCGGAAAGGTTCACAATGGGATAAAAGATCAGCTGTCCCGGCGCATGCAGCGTAACGTCGCCTCCGCGGTCTACTTCAACAACATCAACACCTTGAGCTTGGATTTGTTCTTTGGACCACAAAAGGCTTTCTGCCTTTGTCATACGTCCCAGCGTTAATACCGCAGGATGTTCGCATAAAATAAGACGCGGATTCTCGCCGGCGATGACGCGATTGACCAATTCTTTCTGGCGGTCAAGCGCCTCCAGATAATTAACCAAACCCCAGTCTTCAATAGTTAATGACAGTTGCTTTGTATTCATAGGAATTATTTAACCAATAAAAAAGAGACCGAAGACAAAAGACTGAAGACCAAAGACCTAAAGGAAAGGATAAAAACAAAAGACCAAAGCTTCACAACAACTTTCTTCTTTGGTCTTCGGTTTCTAATTTTTTACAAACTTTTACAAATGGCCTCAGCCATTTCCTGAGTTCCGACGGCGGTTGGGTCATTACGATCCTGTTTAAGATCATAGGTGACATACTTGCCCTCTTTTAAAACTTTTCGCACCGCGGCTTCCAAGCGATTGGCCGCGTCTTCTTCCTTGATATGACGAAGCATCAAAACAGCGGACAAAATCGAAGCTGTCGGATTAACTTTATTTTTACCGGCGTATTTAGGCGCGGATCCATGGACTGGTTCAAATAATGATATGGTGTCACCAATATTAGCTCCCGGCGCAATCCCAAGACCTCCCACCAATCCCGCGCAAAGATCAGAAACAATATCTCCGTATAAATTGGGTAAAACCAAGACATCATACAGTTCCGGTTTTTGAACCAGCTGCATGCACATATTATCAACAATGACATCTTCGAATTCGATTTTACCTTGATACTCCTGTGCCACTTCCCTGGCGCACTGCAGGAATAACCCGTCGGAGAATTTCATAATATTGGCTTTATGCACTGCTGTGACTTTGCGGCGGCCATGAGCCACGGCATAATCAAAGGCGTATTTCACAATGCGTTTGGAAGCATAAACAGAAATCGGCTTAATGGACACCGCGGAATCAGGC
>JAHFGF010000009.1 GCA_023247595.1 Candidatus Omnitrophota bacterium | reverse complement strand
CGGGTCCGGCTGAGTTTTCTTGAATTGAAAATTGACTTTGGTTTTTAATTCGTACGGGACGTAAAAATTAACTTTAACATCCGTATTATACCGGTCGTGCTGGCGGGCTTCATTTTTTTTATTTAACATCGCGGGATCCTTTTAATTTTTATGCTGAAATTTAAACTTCATTGAGAGCCATTATAGAAAATTACGTGACGGATTTCCATTCATTTGTGCAGCAAGTTAACCATTAGCCCTTTAGATTGGATTTTTGCAGTGTAGTGCTTGCGCCGCATTCCTAAGACAGGTAGAATGCATCAAATATTAAACGATTAACATGAATTATAAAATTCCCTCAGCTTTCATTATTGGTATTTTAAAATTTTTCATCCTTATACTATTGCCTATGCCAACCGCACATGCCCAGCTGACATTAATTGAACACATCCAAGAAGACACGCAATCCATTGTGACAGTCCAGGCCCAAAAACTGCCGCCAAACGTCACACTTAATAACACCAATATTCCCTTCTTAGAACAATCCGGTGCCGGAATCATCATCGACCCGGCAGGTTATATCGTGACCAACACGCACATTATTCTCTATGCGGATTTTATCTATGTGACCTTATCTAGCGGCACGCGATTACCGGCAGCCATTGTCGCGATTGCGCCCCAATCGGATTTTACAATATTAAAAATTAATTCCCCAACTCCTTTAAAACCATTGCCTTGGTCAGAATCAAGCCAAATCACATTAAATCAGGATGTCATTTCTATTGGCAATTCTGCCCTTTGGAAAAAAACCATTTGCGCCGGAAAAATCACAGGTCTGGCTAAAAGTCTCTCGACGGATAACACCGGACTCATTGAAATGAATCTCGATCTCGACCGCGGTGACAGCGGCGGGCCGATTCTCGATCGCCAGGGTAATTTTCTAGGTATTATTATGGCAAAAAATACGCGTGTTGAAAGATCCAGCTACGCTCTTCCCGCGTGGGACATCCGCGAATTTTTCCTAAAACATCTCAAAGAAAGTCCAAACTCTCCATGATTCTCAAAAAATTCAACAATTCTTGGCCATGGGTATTGATTTTTCTAATAACGGCCGCTTTCGGATTATACGTCCGGTTTTATCCCCTTCGCGCTAACATCTGGTCGGACAATAACGAAAAGGCAACCGCGCTTGTGATTGCCAAAATCCGCCTGACTTTGGCCGAGCAGATAGCCGCGCAATCCGCCGATCTGACCGAAGCCGATCGCAACAGTCTTTTGGAAGAACGCTTCGCCAAAACGCTTCACGATGACTCTTCGAGAGTTAAAAAAGCCATCCGTGAAGTTGCCAAAAGCATTCAAGCCCAAACATCAGACGGAAAAGGACACATCTATCTGCAGGAAGCCGACGGATATTACTACTATGATCTCACGCAAAACATTATTAGGACCGGCAGACTTGGCGGCCCTGTCAAAGGAAGCAAATTCTTAAACGAACAAATGGCCGCTCCATTCGGATTTTGGCAGCCAATCAACCTTCATCCTTATTTCGGATTTCTTGTTTATAAAATCCTGCATTTCTTTCAACCAAATATCAGCGTCATGTCCGCCTTATGTTGGACCGGGCCGCTTCTGTCGCTTTTCGCTTTAGGCGCATTCATCTGGTGCTGTAGAACTCTGAACTTCAATCCCTTAGCCACTCTCATCGGATCTTTCTATTTTTATCTGGCCCCAATTTTTGTCAAACGAAGCACATTCGCCTGGAACGACGACGATTCGTATAACTTAATCTTTCCGATTCTTATCTTTGCCATGGTTTTTAAGGGCTTATCAAAAATCAGCAAACCTAAAGACGGCTTTGTCTACGGAGCGCTGACATCCATTTTATTAGCCATCTATTCATTGTTCTGGCATGGCTGGGGATACACATTCGCTATTCTTTGCGTGAGCGGCATTCTTATCTTTTTAATCCATCTGATGTCTGAAAAAAAATTCAAACCCTCTACGCGCAAAATAAAACCTGGTACAGAAACTCTTTTAACCAAAAACTTAATTGTTTTCTTTGGATCCCTCTGGCTGGGCACACCGCTTCTGATGAGTATTTTTTTCGGCCCCAAAGATTTCATCACTCTTTTGCAGGAAGGATTCAGCGGCCTGCAGAAACTCACCGTCAACCAAGTGTCGCTATGGCCAAACTTGTTTGTTGCCGTCGGAGAACTAAAAGCATCAAGCCCTAACGAAATCATCAGCATGACCGGTAATCTTTTCTGGTGGCTTGTGGCCATTGGCGGAATATTCTGGGTCTCATGGCAATGCCTTCGCACGCGCGACCGTTTAAAAACCTACCAACTCATCATCCTGGTGGTCGCACTTTTGGCAGATTTAAAGATCACCTTAAGCGCCGAACGGTTCATCCTGCTATGCCTGATCCCCGCGGCCATTTTAGGAACCCTCGGGATTAATGCTTTTATCATTTCCTTTCGCAAATTCATCCATCCGCAATCTTTAAATCCAGGAAAACCAAAACCCGTTGAAATCATTGTGGGCCTGATTGCAACCTTACTCATCTGTTATTTTCCTGTGCGCAGTATCAACGCCCAAATTCCAGAGCTGTTAAATCCTATTTTTAATGCCACATGGGAACAAGCCTTGCTGGACATTAATAACAAAACGCCCAAAGACAGCATCGTGACTAGCTGGTGGCCGCCCGGCCATTTTATTAAAGCCGTAGGCGACCGGCGTGTTACCTTCGACGGGGCAACCATTACACAAAATAAAGAAGCCTATTGGGTGGCTAATATTTTTCTCACCTCCAACGAACGCGAAGCAGCCGGCATCATGCGGATGCTCAATACCAGCGGAGTTGAGTCTCTCGAATTTCTGGAATCGCAGGGCATGAAAACATCCGACGCCGTCTCCCTTCTGCATTTTATTCTGGCTAAATCTCAAAACGAATCCGAAGAATTTCTTAAACGCATCATGCCCGCATCAAGCGCTCAGAAACTACTTTCCCTGACACACACGTCTCCTCCGCCTTCTTATCTTCTTGTTTACACGGAATTGATGGATAAAAATATCGGACTTCAATTTGTGGCCAAATGGAA
The DNA here is from genome assembly GCA_023247595.1 of Candidatus Omnitrophota bacterium. The sequence goes on along the minus strand of JAHFGF010000009.1, from coordinate 15,249 downwards.
TTTCTATCAGATGGAAGAATTAAACAAGAATCCGGCCGAACTTAAGAAACTGCCGCCGGCTAATTCACCCGCATTTTTTCAATACTTGTGGAACACTATGGGAGGTCCGTTCAAATATAGCGAGGCTTTAATCAGTGTCGGACAGTCGGAAGGAAAAATCAATTTCACAGAAGGATTAAGCGTTGATCCAAACACCATGGACGTCACCATCCAGTCATCTAAATTCGGTTCAGGCATTCCCAAAAGCATCATTTATCTAGATGGTGAAAGCATCAAAGAAAAAGAATTCCGCAATCACAATTTAAATTACAGCGTTGTCTTTTTTAAAGAAAACACCAAATACTATTGCCGGCTGATGGACCAGGAACTCGCAAGATCATTGCTAGCCAAAATGTATTTCTTCAAAGGTAAAGGATTGGAATATTTTACGCCGATTTCGATTCAAAGCAGCATGACAGGCAGGGATGAAATTTTTGTCTTTGAATTACATAGAGAAAAATTATTGTGATTACTCTTTGGGCAATTTATCAAAAAGCCTCACCCGCAATTCCCCTTTTTCATCGTATTCAGACAAAGCCTCATCTGTTTTGGAAGTTTCCGACGGCTTGACAGCCGGAGGGGTATTAACTGGGGCCTCATTAGCTACTGTTTTAATCGTAGTTGCGGTTGGAAACTCTGCACTGCGGATAAGCGACCGGTTTTCCCTAAGCATCACTTCCAAATCCTGCGCTAAACTTTCCTGATTAATGCCGCGCAATTTTGTAACAACTTCCATCACTTCCATACGTTTTTTCTGAGACATCAGGCAAATACCTTGACCAAAATATCCCATAGCTGAACCGTTTTTATCCGCCATTTTTTTAAAATATTTAATCGCCTGATCCGGATTACCGCGCCCCAATAAATGGATCCATCCCATGGATAACACCATGCTTTCATTATCAGAGTCAATCGCTAAACCTTTTTTAAAATTTTCCTCAGCCTGATCCAAATCTCCCGCCGAGTAATACACCTTTCCTAAATTATCATAAGACGGTAAAAAACGCGGATCCAATTCAATCGCCTTTTTAAAATAAAAAATAACATCATCATTGCTGGCCCCTCGAACCTTCAGCGCAAGCCCAAGGGCATTATAAGCAGGGGCAAAATTCGGATCCGCTTCGATAATCCTTTCATAATCTTTAATCGCTTTTTCATATTGACCAGCGTAAAAAAATTGGGCAGCTTCATCGAATAAATCTTTAATGGATTGGGCATGAATGGTTGGGGCACAAAACAGGAACGACAAAAAAACCGCTCCTAGAACGGTTATTTGTCGAATACTCGAAGATGGGATTTGCAGTTTACTATGCATGACGAACATCCAAGCCATCAAGAACAATGGCTATTTCGCAACACTCGGCGCTGCGGCGTCTGTATTTAAAAGCGCTTGATCGGCAGGAAAAACATACTTAGCCACAGTCATAACCGCTTTCATTTCTTCAACTTCTCCGGTTTTTTTCATGGCTAAGTTAATTTTCAAAATTTTTAAAAAATCTTTAGAAGTATCAATGCGGTAAATCAGTTTAGCAATATCTTCAAGTTTACCGGAACATTCTAAATCCGCCTTATAAACAAGATATTGTTTCTTTTCAGAATCTGAAGCTGCTTCTTCCGCCTGATCATTGGATCGGTTATTTTTCTGAAGCGCGAGTTCAGTTTCTTTAATATACAAATCAAGTTTTCCTAAAAACTGCGCCATAACGTCTTCTTCTTTGGGAAGCGTATCAGACAGATAGGGCTTTAAAAGTTCTTTTTCTTTGTCAATTTTGCCTTTATAAGAAAGAATTTTCAAATCACCCTTAATAGAATCTTCCGCGTTTTTAATTTCCTCGTCAATCTTATCTCGTCTGCTCAAAGAAGGGCCAACGAGCAACAAGTCAAACAATGCCAATGTTCCGAAAAAGACAGCCACATAAAATAGCTTCTTTTGTAAAGGCGTTAAGTTGGTAAAAAATTGATTCATGATCCCTTAACTCCCTTGGCTTCGGCCGGCGAAGTGGAATTTTCTTTTTCCGCCCCGGAAGCGCTTGAACTGTCATTTCCTTGATTTTTATTCAAAGTAAATTCAATTTCAAACGCGACCATATCTTTACCGCGATCTTTTTTACCTGCCGTTGATTTTGTTTTGACACCATCAAAAATTTTGGATTCACTCAATGAGCCGACAAACGCGTAAACACGCGAAGTTGTTTCCGCGATTCCATTAATAGTGACAACCCCTTCCTCATTCTGGTTGACAGAATTCAGATAAATATCTTTCGGTATAATGGCATATAAACCGCGCAGCACTTCCAAACTGGACAAACGGCTGTCCAACAATCCGCGGATGAGTTTATTACTTTTCATTTGATCTTCTAACTTCAAAACTTCTTCATGCTGACCAGCAAATTTCTCGCGCAGGTTTTTCTTTAAAAATGTTTCTTTAAAATAATTCTTAGAACTCAAAATGAAACCGGCCAAAAGAAGAATAATGACAACCAAAACACCTGTAACCATAGCGTCGCGGCTTTGCTGTTCAACACTGCGCTTAAGAAGAATTTCTTCAGGCAATAAATTCACATCCATGCGGCCAGCCGACATGGCGGGAGCCAACACATCGGTCATCGAATCATCGGCAAAATCTCTTTCCAATGTTTTCTTAAGCCCCGACCCGGCTTTGATCAAATCAACAAACGGCGTCACCTGAACCGGTGTTCCAAGAACAGAGGCTAACGAAGGCTGTAAATCCTTGACGATGCCCTGGGTCGAAGTCAGCAAAAAATAAGCCGGCATCTTATCAATATCTTCATCCTTATAGGAATCAATGGATGTTTTAATTTCAGCAACCAATTTGTCCCGCGCTTCAGCGCCTTGAGCTCCAAGCTCACCAGTTCCAATAGGGATACTGCGGCACATAGCTGCCGTCAACCGGGACGCAATGGTCACGGTTGTTGAATGGGAAGCAACATCAATAATTCCAATTGGCGCCCCATCTCTTCTGAGCCCCAAAGATTTGGCATAAAACCGCGCGGTACCTTCCGGTTCAAAAACAATTTTATGGATATTAAGACCTGCCCCTTCAAAAATCTTCAAGCGGTCCTTCACAACATTGCGATTAACAATAACAAGAAGGACTTTTGTAAAATTGGGCTGATAAGATCCTAAATTGACATGACCGACTAAAATCTCTTCCCTTGAAAAAGGAGTGTGCCTGGCCGCCTGCAGATTAATGATGGATTTAATTTCTTCGGGATCGACAGAAGGAATTTCAATATTTTTGGTAGTCGCGACACTGGCAGGAATAACGCACAGCACATGGGATTTCTTAGGATTAAACCCTGATAAAGCAACTCTGAGTTCCCTGGTAAAGGCTTCTGGAGCCGTACCGGATACTTCCCTGCGCGCGACCTTGACCACTGCGCCGGAACTTTTGACCAACGCAACTTTTATGGACTGCTCGGTGAGGGAAACGCTTAAATAATCTTTATCTTGATTGAACATTTCTTTGGTGTCCTAAAATTTAATAAAATTATACTTTAAGATTGTTTGATAAACCATCATAAAAACAATTATTTTTCATTCCAATAAACAATGCGATTTTCCGTCGAGTTGAAAATTAAAAACACCTTTCGTTTCTCATTTGTTCCATCTAACATCCCCTGAGATTGAATGCTATAGAAGACTGAATTCACAGTCAATAAATTTCTCTGATTTAATTGATCGATAGCGCGCATTTGTTCCGGCTCCAATTTTTGGGAGGCATTGACCTCCGCGGCAATATCAAAAACACGGTAAAAAATATGATCATCCGAGGTATCATCCACACCGTCCGCTCCCCGACGGTATGTTAACAACTTATCGACAATTTCCTCGGTCAAGCCCAACGCCATCAAAACTTTCTTGCTGGCCGTATTGACATTCACCTGCCCGTTCCCATAAACAGTCAGATAATTTTTTAACTTTTCAAATCTGGCCAGATCAATCCCCTTGACCAGCAGCAATTCATCCGGCAATTCAAAGGGCAAACTTTTTTTGGGATATGGATATTTCAAGTTGGCATAATAATCATCGCTTGAAAATCCTTTGATTTCACTGCTGCCGGTTTGTCTCCAGTCGTAAACTGCTTCAGCCAATAATTCCGTGTAATGATCATCCAAGACCAAGACATCCGCAATAATCCTGATAAGCACGATTTTATCCGCCGTGTTCACATTAATTTTACGCTCTTCATCGATAAGACCGTAAGCTAATTGTCCGGCGGTCTGGTCATCTTCAAGAGGATAACTGATTTCGCAATTTCCTTCCGGAACTTTAATGCTGGCAAACCGGCTGGGATTATTGTGCCGAAACTCTTTTGCTGAAGCGGAATATTGGTATTGATTTCTCTGCAGATCATCAACCAACAAAGCCAGCGCCGCCTTGGCGCATCCCTCGGTGATGTGCTGCACTTGACTGCGGGATTCGATACGCTTCATGAAAATCATTTTCTGCCGCACCCCATACCCCAAATGAACAGCTAGCACGGCCAAAAAACTTAACACCCATAACACAAAAATTAATATTGCCCCTTTCTGCGCAATCTTTGTCCTTGAAGAACGTAACAAAAAATTTAAAGACAGAATCCTTTGTGTCATCGTCAAATTCCCGTCGGAATTGAAATCATCCGTCCAACCACATGCTCTGAACGCCCATCAGAATATCTAATTTCAACAAAAACAATGGGCGGAATTACTTCGTCCATCTTGGCATAAGGTTCAATGCCCTGCGCCCCCGGCAAATAATATTTAAATCTCAAACCATTCACTGAACTCACCAAAACCTTATCCTGAACAAAACGTCCCGCAAGGGCCTGAGAATAATTAGCCTGCGTCCGGTGAATAGTATGCGTTTCAAAATCATAGGAATAATTAACCGCGCCTATTTGAGTGACCCATCCCTCCTGCGCGTTTAGTGAGTACTCATCCGCCTGTGTTGTGACAAACGTTGGAATGGTTAAACGGCTTTCCGTGCCTTTAAAAGCAATTCCTTTATAGTAAAACGCGTGCCGAAGGTCTTCAGAAAATTTGTCAAAGAAAATACTGACATCCTCCTCGATCCCAGAACGCTGCGCGTAAGACCAAAGTTTGATTCCTCCGGAAAATACTCTATAAATGGCCACCGCTGAAATGGACATTAACGAAACCGTTAACAAAATTTCAATGAGTGTAAATCCGCATAAACTAATTTTCTTTAATGTTTGGCGCTGATTCATATCAAATCTTTCGAAGAGAAGCTAAGCTGGAAATATAGGCCGAACGCACAAGACTGATATCCCTTTTACTTTCGTGCCATGACACACGGACCTCAATCTGATAAAGCCCGATTCCTTCGCCTTTAGGAATTACCTGAACATCCACTTGATATTCAATGTCGCGCCCAAAAAACTCAACAGATTCTTTCTGAAGATCATGATTAAAAGACAGCGTCTTATAATCACGAAGCATTTGTTCTGTTAAGGCTATGCGATGCTCAATGATATTATTCGCCTGGGCCCGGCACGCCAGATGCATTTGGTAATCCAGACAAATAAAAAAAGATTTATAAAGCATGACAAGACCACCGGCCAGAATGGCCAAGGTAGTCATAATTTCGATGAAGGTAAAACCTTTATGAAATTTTTTCAAGGCGGGAGCAAACGATTTTTGCTTATTGCCAATTGACGATGTCGTCATCGGCGGAACTTTCATTCTTGCCTTTAGAATACAAATCGTAATCAGGGCGGTGATCACCGGGCGAAGCATAAGCATACGGACGGCCCCAGGGATCCAGCGGATCATTTTCAATATAGGGACCATTCCAGCTTTTCGGGATCGGATTGGAAGACGGCTTTGCGCGAAGAGCGCTTAACCCTTGGCTGGTCGACGGAAAACTGCCATTGTCTAATTCATACAACTTAAGGGCGGTAGATAAATGTGCTTCAATATCGGATTTGGCAATGGACGCCTTGGCCTGATCGGAACGGCCGCTCAAACGCGGAATAATCATCGCCGATAAAGCGCCGATAATGACCACGACTAACATAATTTCTACAAGCGTGAATCCTCGGCGGTTTAATTTTAATTCATCATTTATAATTTTATTATTGCGCATCATTGGTCTATTCCTCCTCAAAAACTTGATATGTTTTTATTCTATACAAGAACCGATATTTATCAATAACCAAGACAATTATTTCTCCCGCATATATTTCAGCCATTTCTGCCCTAGTGAATCCATCGAATCAAAAATTACGGGATATGCGTTACTAAGCGCCTGGGCAAAATCCATTCCCTCTTTGAGATTGCCGCATAATCGTTGAAACGATTCCTGCCCGTAAACTTTCATTAAAAATTCAATGACCGCCCTGCTTTGACCGTAAAAAATCGCCACCTTCATTTCCTCTTTTTCCTGACGGATATCCAAACTCTGAAACACATCAAAAGGAATTGTCTGGTTGTTTTTGGCTAGAAAGACCATGGCCTGCTGCTGGTCTACGTCCGTCGTTTCCAATTGCTGAGCAACTCCTTCTTCAAACCAAACCGGCAATTTACGGTCAAAACCAATGTAATCTTTTACAATTAAATGACTAATTTCATGAGGCAGAAGATTTTCGGTAAATCCATTTTCCTGCATAAAAGTCACGATTGCCCGCGATTCAAAGAGTTTAGAATCACGAACCGCATAACCTTTGGACCACATCTGCTGGCCGGTGGTGGATAAAAACGACATCCGGTCCGGAAAGATAAAAATTTTCGCCCTCTCCTCCCACGTCCAGAAATCAGAATACCGGGAATACCCGATTTGATACGCGATTTTATCGTAATATTCTTCGGCCTTACTTAAAACTTGCGACGAGAAAGCGGCGTGTTCTTTGTTGTAATAATAAACGATGAAATGATCGCCTCTGATATTTTGCCATTGAGTGAAATCACTATAATCAACGGCCGTTTGGGCGGAAATAATAGGAATCGCGGTAAAAAAGAACCCACAACAAACGAAGAATATAACTATGTTTTTTGCCACTTGTTACCGCGCCAGAAGATCCATTTGGAAAATAGGAAGAAGCATTGCAAAAACGATAAAACCGACCACAAGTCCGATGGAAAGAATCATGATGGGCTCAAGGAGAGTTGTCATAAATTTGGTCGACTCATTGATTTCCTGTTCGTAATTCTCCGCCACATCGGTCAGCGCCTCGATAAGCGAACCGGATTCTTCGCCGACAGCAATCAATTGGGAAACCATATCCGGAATAATCTCTGACTGCTTTAAACACGATCCCAAAGATTCCCCCGAGGTCAAACCCTGCACGCATTTTAAAATATCACGTTTCACAAAATTATTATCCAGCGTCGGAACCGCTACTTCAATGGCGTGCAAAATAGGCAGGCCGCTCTGCAAGAGAAGTGCGAGACTGCGGCAAAACCGCGCCAAATCCATCCTCAGGAAGAAACTTTTCACAAACGGAATAACCAAAACCGCACGGCTTAAAGCCGCACGCCCGCGCTGGGTCCGCGCCCAACGATTAACCAAGACACCCAGCACCAACAAAGCGCAAAATCCCCAAACACCGGCGGTCCGCATCACTTGACTAATACCAAGAACAACCTGAGTCGGCCAGGGCAAATGTTGACCGAGATCTTTGAACATAACGGATATCTTCGGCATCACAAAGGTCAGAATAAAAATAACCGTGGCAAAACCCACAACTAACATAAAGGCAGGATAAACCGTTGCCGATTTAACTTTTGAAATAATCTCTTCCTGGTTTTTCTGATGTTCAGAGATGCGCACGAGCATTTCCCGTAAGCGCCCGCTCTCTTCTCCAGCCCTCACCATGGAAACATATAAAGCGGAAAAAACCTGAGGATAATCTCCCAAGCACGACGACAAAGACCGTCCGTTACGGACACCAAACATAATATCTTCAATGGTGCGGGAAAAAGTTTTATTCTTGGTCTGGCGCCCAATCACTTCAAGCGCCTGCAACAGCGGAACACCCGATTTAATCAGACTGGCCAGCTGGCGGGAAAAAAGATAGGTTTCTTTACTTTTTATTTTGGTGTTCTTGATTTCTCTAAGCAGTTGGCCGTCTGATGTGCTTTCCTCGACGGAAACCGGCAGAAGGCCAAGATCATGAATAAGCTCAATGGCCTCATCCTGATTTTGCGCATCCACCTTGCCCATCACTGTTTCAGCGGATTCTTTTTTCGCTTTATAAACAAATGCCGGCATAATTCACCCAACCGCTTCAGATTAAAGATTCGATCCCATAGAAAAAAGTTCCGACGTATAAACAACCTGCTCTTTGGTTGTGACGTTTAAAATTTCCGCTGGTGTTGTCACTCCAGCTAAGACATTTTTCCATCCGTCCTGCCGCAGAGTCATCATGCCCTGCTGGACCGCAATACGTTTGATATATTCTGCCCGCGGTTTTTCGATAATGGCGGCCCGGATTGCCTCATTAAATTCCATGATTTCATAAATCGCGGCTCGTCCATAATATCCCGTGCCATTGCAGTGGTCGCATCCTGAACCTTTGTAAATTTTGATATCTTGCGCATTCTTCAAGCGCAAAGACTTTAATATTTCCTCGCGGATATCTTTTAAAGGAGTCGTATCTTCTGTTTTACAATCGGGGCAAATGATCCTCACCAGACGTTGGGCCACAAAAGCCTCGACGCTGGAAGCAACTAAATAAGGTTCAATACCCATATCAATCAAACGCGTGACTCCGCTGGCCGCGTCATTGGTATGCAAAGTTGAAAAAACCATATGCCCGGTTAAAGCCGTGCGGATGGCAATTTCAGCCGTTTCCAAATCACGGACTTCACCGACCATCAAAATATCAGGGTCATGACGCAGGACACTACGAAGGCCTTTGGCAAAATCCAGTTCTACTTTCGCGTTGACTTGAATCTGGGTAATCCCCTCCATCTCATATTCAACGGGATCCTCAATCGTGATAATCTTGCGGCCGGGCGTGTTGATTTCGTTGAGACAGGCATATAACGTTGTTGTCTTGCCGCTTCCCGTCGGACCAGTCACAAAAATAATGCCATGCGGACGGCTGATGAGATTGCGAAAGCGCAACGCCGTTTCAGTATTAAAGCCGAGTTTCTCCAAACTCATCAGCATAGTCTTGGTCGGAAGAATACGGATAACCATGCTTTCTCCGCGCGGCGTGGGGATTGTTGAAACGCGCAAATCCAAGTCCTGATCTTTAGTCCGCACAACCGTACTGCCGTCTTGCGGCAGGCGTTTTTCGGTTATGCTCAGATTCGACATAATTTTAATGCGGGAAATGATTGGCAATAAAAAAACTTTTGCCTCATGCGGCAGGTTGGCATCAACTAAAACCCCGTCGATGCGATAGCGCAAACGGACCTTGTTGCGATAAGGTTCAATATGAATATCAGTGGCGCGTTTTTGATACGCTTCAAAAATGATCTGATTAACCAGTTTGGCGACGGAAGGATCTTCGCTTTTTTTCTCAATATCCTCGACCCACTGCGTATGTTCGTTCTCTAAACTATTTCGTTTATCAGGGTCGCGCATCAAAATCCGGTCAATGGTGTCCGACGCTAGTCCATAATAACGCTTGAGGGCGTCATAAATATCTGATTCAATGGCCAAAACAACCGTCGGCTCCAATCCCAAATGAACCCTTAATTCATCCTGAAGACGGATATCCATGGGCATGGCACTGGCAATTTTAACCGAATTGTCCTGAATTTGAATGGGCATGAACTTGTAGTAGGAAGTAAATTTGACGGGGACACGATCAATGATCTGTTTATCAATGACAATTTTCTTAAGATCCACGGTTTCCATGTTGAGATATTCAGCCAAGGATTCCATGATCTGACGATCGGTGAGAATATCGTATCGGGTCAGGTAGGTGTGAAGATTTTCTTTTGCAAGTTTAGCTTCTGTGGCGTAGCGATCCAGCTCCACCTGGGTGAGGAAGTTTTTTTTTAAGATCGCTTCTATCAAAACTTTTTGGGTCGAAGATTTTACGAGCATATCCCTAAATCCTGGGCGCTTTGCCGATCATGTAGAATTCCTGCGCCTCCATATGATCATAATCACCCGCTAATATGCGTTCACAACCCTGAATGGTATCTCCTAGAGTAACGTACTCACCTTTTTTTCCGGTAAAAACTTCGCTGACCGTAAACGGCTGGGTCATAAAATTATAAAGTTTTTCCGCACGACGATAGACTTTTTGGTCTTCCTTGCTCAACTCTTCCAGACCGATAACAGCGACGATACGTTTCAGGGAATTGTGTTTACTGAAATGCTGAATAACCTGCTGTGAAACATTGTAATGATTACGGCCAACCACGATGGTATCCAAATTAACGCATGAACTTTGAAGCGCATCAATGGCCGGATACATACCGCGCTGAACTAGATCGCGCGACAAAACAATAACACCCTCTAAGGTCGAGAAAATTGCAACGACCGCAGGGTCTGTCATGTCGTCGGCCGGAACATATACGGCCTGCATAGCGGTAATGGATCCTCCGCCGTCGACGTTTCGAATTCTTTCCTGAACCATGTTAACTTCAGAAGACATGGTCGGCTGATAACCGGTTTCCGCGGGTACGCGTCCCAACAGCGTTGAAACTTCCTGGCCCCCTTGGATGAAACGGTATAAGTTATCCATGAACAACAAAACATCTTTATTTTTAGCCAGCAGATATTCCGCCAAGGTAATGCCGGCGTTAACGACTTCGGCACGCACTCCTGGAGGCTGATCCATCTGTCCGAAAGCCAACATAACATTCTGAAGCAGGTTACTTTCCTTCAATTCATAGTAAAGCTCATTACCTTCGCGGATGCGTTCTCCAATACCGGTAAACACGCAGGCACCGCCGCGCGCCTTAACAATGTTGTTAATGAGCTCGAGAATAACAACTGTTTTTCCGCAGCCTGCTCCCCCGAGAACGCCGGTTTTACTTCCTTTAACTAACGGATACAGCAGGTCGATATATTTAATACCCGTTTCCAGAAGCTCAGGAATTTCGCGGTTTTTATTTCTCAAATTAAACGCCACTTGTTTTTGAAGCTGGCGGATGGGAACACGTTCCGGACAATCATAAGGACCGGCATTATCCAGCGGTCTTCCGGCGGCATCCATAACCCGGCCGAAACATCCATCACCCATCGGAATTGTGACGGGCTTAAAGGTATTGTAACAAGGGGCGTTCAACTGCATGTTGAGCGTTTCGTTCATGGAAATGCAACGCACCACACCGCCGCCCAAATGTTCCGCGGTTTGAAGGATGACTTTTTTGCCGTCAAAAGTATATGTTTCAATACAATCGTAAACAGCCGGCGCTTCATCGCGTTCGTCAAATCTAACGTCAACGACGGGACCTTGCACCGCGGAAATTTTCCCAATCGATTTGCAGTCTTTTATTTGATCTTGAGTATGCATTCAATCTCCTTTTCTGAACTTCAGAAAATTATTTCTTTGCCTCTGCCACCATTTTCGCGGAAAAGACTTCGCGCAAACTATTATCGATATCGCTGCGTTTGGCTTTACGGTATTTTAACCTCACGAACTGAACTTCTTTTTTCATTTTTGTAGCGCTATTATCCAGCTGCTGTGTCTGCGCCGCAGCGGCCGCGAGAGCGGTATCATAAAAAACTTCGAAAAGTCTCGACGTCAACCAGATATTGGCCATATAGCCGATCATATCCCTCGGATCTGACTCTTCAATCACATATTTGAAATCTTCAAGAAGCTCGGCTTTTTTGCGAAGCACATGCTCGCAAGGCAACAGGCGAATCAAACGCGGCTTTATAACTCCAAACTCTTTAGGCCAGGGATAAACAACGGAAATCTTACCAATTTTTCCAGCCATCACCTGCTCAACTAAAAAATCTTTGACCTTCAAAGCTAATTCGTAATGCCGGTTATCTTCCAAGTCCACAAAAGTTTTTAACGACGCATGGCCAAATTGCTCCAGTTTTGCAACGCCCCTGCGTCCGATGGTAATAAACACAGCGCTGGGATTTTTTTCTTTTTCCTGAATAGCACGGGTCACTACTTTTGTATTAAGATCTCCCACGAATCCCTGTTCGGTTGTGACAACCAAATAAGCGATACCGGGATAATCATTGGAAACCAGCGGATGCCGTACTTTGGAAAACGCGATTAATCTGAAAAAATCCGCGAAGGATTCATTGAAACGCAAAAAATGATCTCTTTGCGTCGACAAAGCGTAATATTTCATGTCCGCGACGTCTTTGAGAACCTGAATAACGTCATTGAGGTCTCTGACTTCAATTACTTCAGACTTGACCTTGCTGGCTTTACCCATCTTGCCTCCACCCTGCAGGCACTATGCGCCCTTTTCAATTTCTTGCTTCAGGCTGACTGCGGATATCCGTAATGAATTTTTAATACTGCCGTCCAACTGCAAACTGCCGAATTGGATCATCGCGCCCCCGACAATTGAAGATTCGGTCTTCGTTTGGACCGCGACTTTACGTTTTAATTTTTCCTCCAGAACGGCCGCCACATCCGATTGAAATTTAGAATCCATGGATGCCGCGGTCACCAGTTCCGCTGAATTAATGTCCGGACCAATGCGGGACATGTCGACATTGCGCAACTTTTCAATAAATTCATCAGCTAAAACTTTATCCAACCCTTGACGGGATTTATTCGAAAGGATATCGTTTAAAATTTTTGAAGAATAATCGATGATCTTAAGCTCCATCTGCTTTTCGACATCTCTTTTAATTTGATCGCGGGAATTCTGCGCTTTAGCAATGATTTCTTCGCCTTCCTGACGGGCTTTAACCAGTATCGCTTCTTTTTCTTTATTAGCCGATGCTTCAAGATCAGATTTTAATTTCTTTTCAATCGTATCTAATTCCTGCCGTCGGCGGGACAATTCATCATCCGCTTCCTTGATTTTCTGGCCCAATTCCGCCTGACGCGTCCTGGCGGCTTCGGCTTCTTTATCCAACCTTTGCTTGGCTCCATCAACTTCGGAAATCAACAAATGCTTTACACCAAAAAGCAAACCTCCGGAGATGACCACCGTCAACACTAGAAATTTAACAATTAACTCCCAATCCATACGCTAACTCCTTTTTAATCACGAAAGAACCCATAAAAATAAACCAAGAGGTCCAAAACTAAATAGCATAGTTACTCCAAGGGGAATCAACATATCCATTTGGATTTTTTCACTATTCGTCGGCCGTTGTCCTAAATTATGAATAAGTTTACTGCCAAAATAGGCGATGAACGCGCATGAAACAGTCATGATCACAAAAAAAACCAAAGTTAAAGTCAAACCTTCCTGCCAGTATGAAAATTTATGCATAAACCCTATCTTGAAAATAATTGAAAGACAATTAAAATTGCCAAGACGGAAATAGCCTCCACAAAGACAAGCATAACACCCATACCTAAAAATATTTTCGAAGACGCGGATGGATTCCGGCTTAAAGCCTTAATAACGGCGAATCCAAGAACCGCAATGACAATCGAAGGCCCCAAGACCGCGATAAACATAACCATTAAAATTAGAAATGTTTCGGCTAACATGGCTTTCCTTTTTTAAACTTTAACTTCCTGTGCTATTTCTTTGGCAATCATCATGGTTTCGGGCGTCTCTTCAACTAATATGGTGCATTCATTGGCATAAAACCTGACGATTCCGGAACGGACTGGAATCTGATAAATCTGATCAATAACAACATTTCCCGCAACCAAAATTCCGACTAACGGATAATGATAAGATAATAATTCAAATTCTCCCTTATCACTGACAATAAACACACTGGTTACTTCTTTTTCAAATACCAGATTCTTTGGACTAAGAATAATGCAACGAAAGAAATTATTTGAATTGGCCATAAAACTTTCGGTGAATACCTAATATTACGCTTTAGCGCTTAACACCTTTTCAGCATTATTTTCTTTTTCAGCAGTCTTCTTGCCAGCAAGCTGATTCTTTAAGTCTTCAAAGTAGGCCTTTAATACCTCCACTAAATTTTTTTCCAATTCTTCGTCGAGCTTTTTCTTATCGCGTAATTTCTTAACAAAAGCTTCATTGGCCTTAATCGCAAATTCGAGAACTTGTGTTTGAAAGTCCCGCACTTGAGGCATGGTCAGATCATTTAAAAATTTTTTATTAAACGCGTAGAAAATCATGACCTGCGCCTCGCATGGAACTGGATCATTTTTGTCCTGCCTTAAAACTTCGGTTAAGATGGCGCCTCGTTTTAACTTATCAATCATTTCTTCCGACTGCTGGCCTGTTTTTAATTTTGACAATCTTAACAACTCTCGGTATTGAAGATATTCCAAACGAAGAGGCGCGCTCAATGATTTAATGGCCGGCCATTGAACCTTTGACCCGACACGTGAAACAGACAAACCAAGATCGAGCGCTGGTTTCTGACCTTCAGCAAATAAAGTACTGTTTAAAAAGATTTGACCGTCGGTCATTGAAATCAGGTTTGATGGAACGAATGCCGTTAAGTCACCTTCCAAAATTTCAACAATGGGGAAAAATGTAATGGACCCGCCGCCCCGTTCTTTATCGAGGAAACAGGCGCGCTCAATCATTTTGGAATGCAGATAAAAAATATCGCCTGGATAAGAATCGCGGCCCGGGGGTCTTCCTAAAAGCAAAGAAATTTCACGATACGTCCACGCATGTTTGGTGAAATCATCGAATCCAATAAAAACGTGCTTTCCCTGATGGAGAAAGAATTCAGCCAAGGCACATGCCACATAAGGAGCCAAATACTGCTGCCCCGGCGGAGCGGACGCCCCGGCGGAAACAATCATACTATACGGAAAACAATCTTTATCTTTGAAGAGCTGGACAACCTTAGCCAGCGCTGAACGAGCCTTGCCGATGGCGCAATAAATACAAATAACACCGGAATTCTTTTGATTCAAAATAGTATCCGTAACAAATGTAGTTTTCCCGGTACCTTTATCGCCGAGAATCAATTCCCGTTGCCCTCGCCCTATCGGAATCATGGCGTCCAATACTTTAATTCCGGTTTCCATAGTCTGGCTCAAAGGCTGGCGGACTAAAATGGGCGGAGAATCCGGAAAGATGGAAAGCTTTTTATCATGCACAATTGGGCCTAACCCGTCCAAAGGCTCGGCTAACGGATTAACAATACGTCCGATAACTTTCTCACCAACAGCAACATCAAACG
>JAHFGF010000118.1 GCA_023247595.1 Candidatus Omnitrophota bacterium | reverse complement strand
CAATGAACTTAAAGGCGTTGATGCTTTTGTCGGAACTCCGTCGCTGGATCGCGATCAGATGCCCCAGCAGTATCAATTGACGCCCCAGCATTTTGCTTACGTGAAGATTTGCGAAAGTTGTTTTAACGCCTGCAGTTTTTGTGCCATTCCCAAAATTAAAGGTAAGTTTGTTTCCCGGACGATTGAATCCATTGTCAAAGAAGCGCAGGGGCTTGATCAAAAGGGCGTCAAAGAAATTAATATTATCGGGCAGGACATTACCGCCTACGGGATGGATATTTACCGCGAGAAAGCTTTGGCCAAATTGTTGAAAGAAATGGCCGGCAGTCTAAAAAATATCCAATGGATTCGTCTCTTGTACGCGTTTCCGGCTCATGTGACTGACGAGCTTATTGACGTTATCGCGTCTAACCCAAAGATAACGCCTTATATTGATATTCCGCTGCAGCATATCAGTGATCCGTTGCTTAAAAGCATGAACCGCAATATCACAACGGCGCAGACAAAGAATCTCATTTCAAAAATGCGAAAAAAGATTTCAAACGGTTTTATCCGTACAACATTTATTGTTGGAATGCCGGGTGAGACAGAGGAACAGTTTGAAGAATTAAAAGATTTTGTCGCAGAGGCGCGGTTTGAACGGGTTGGCGTTTTTGTTTATTCGCGGGAAGAAGACACCGCGGCTTTTGATATGCCAGGCCAGGTTCCGGCTCAAACAAAACGCCGTCGGATGAATGAGTTGATGAAACTTCAGCAGGGAATTTCGCATGAGATCCAGCAGTCATTTATCGGCAGGACATTAAAAGTCTTGATTGATGAGCCGCAAAAAGAAGCCAAAGATACTTATCTGGGCCGAAGTCAATATGACGCTCCCGAAGTGGATGGATGCGTGTTTGTCCATTCGGCCAAGCCTCTGCGTGCCGGAGAATTTGTGGATGTCAGAATAACCGATGCATATGAATATGACTTGGCCGGAGAGGTCGTATGAATTTGCCCAACATTTTGACGTTATCCAGATTTTTTTGGACGATTCTATTTCTTGCGCTGCTGGGTAAAAATTCTTTGAGCGCGACGATCTGGGCGGCCGTTGTTTTTACGGTTGCCGCTTTAACAGACTTGTTGGACGGGTATATTGCCAAGAAAAAAGACCTGATTACGGATTTTGGAAAGATTATGGACCCGGTAGCGGATAAATTTTTAATTCTGTCGGCGTTTATGATGTTTGTTCAGCTGGGTGTGATTCAGGCTTGGATGGTTCTGTTTATTTCCATTCGTGAGATTGCCGTGACCTGTTCAAGAATTATGCGGATGCGCCGGGGGCAGGTACTCGCGGCCGAAAAGGCTGGAAAAATTAAGACAGTTTTTCAAATGGTCAGTGTTTCTGTTGTTCTGCTGTTTTTAATTCTTGAAAAGTCGGATTTATCCATGAATTGGTCCCAGAGCATTGAATCCGGCTGGGGTATTGCAATCAACACGTTAATGTTAATAACGGTTTTATTGACGGTGAATTCCGGTGTTTCGTATTTTTTAACATTGCGTAAAAACGCGGTTTCATTATGATTGATATGTTATGCAAAATGATAGCCACATTTTTTGGCGTCGGACTTTTACCGGCGGCCCCAGGTTCCATAGCCACTATTGTTGGAATTTTGATCGCGTTTGCTTTAAGTGGTCATACCACAGCGTATCTTTTGGTTACTTTGGTTATTATTATTATTGGTTTCGCTGCCAGTGGACGGGCTGAGCGCGTCATGGGCAAAAAAGATCCCGGCTGTATCGTGATTGACGAAGTCGCCGGTGTTATGATAGCATTCTTCATGTTACCGCCGACATGGCCTGTCTTTTGGGCTGGATTTTTTTTGTTTCGGGCGTTTGATATGTTTAAGATTTATCCCGGAAATAAATTTGAAGGATTGGGCGGCAGCGCCGGCATCATGCTCGATGATTTGATCGCCGGAGTGTACACAAATATTGTTATGATTCTGGCTCTGCGATGGGCAGCCGTATAAAATATTTCATGGGTTGTTAAAGTAGTAGAGAATTAAATTCGACATATGGCTTAAAAACAGAATCAATGGTTGCCTTCAGAAAAAACTTATATAATGTTCTTCAGGAAAAAGATACGAGGTTTTTGCTTTGATTTGTTTTTCTGAGGCCAGCTTGGGATGGCAGAAAAAAGGGCTAGAATTTCTTGAGCAATTAGGCAATAAGGTGTCACAAGGGCGGCGAGATTTGTATTATCAGAAATCTTTACATTATGGGGTCGATGGCAGTGAGATTCTTTTAGCAAAAAAAGAATATGAACGACTAGCGAAAGAGCATTTCGCAAGGATTAATAAAGGCGTCTTTGAAAATAAGAAAAAGCCTAGCTTCATAGACAAAATGTTTGTGACAAAAAAATGGTTGGATAATGTTGTCGGGTCAAAAGAGGATGAAGATGATTGGAGGAGAATAAGTCAGTTGGTTCTCTTTACGGCAGAACTTGATTTTGAAGTCGACCCATGGATTATCATTCGTAGTTCAATTCATTCCCAGGAAGGGCTTGTTGTTTTGATAAAGAGTATAAGCTCACAAATTAATCTGGACTTAGAGCATGACAGTTCTTTAACACCATATTCGAGTTAAAAAGCCAATAATTTTTCATTTGGCCCTGCGATGGGCAGCCTTATAAAAAGGGACCAGTGTCCCGGTTGGTGCTGCGGGGAATTGGGGTTGGGCCCTGCATAATATATAAAGAGCCATTTTTTAAAAAAAAGGAGCAGATAGATGAAATCCGGAAATCCTGTGTTAAATGAACGCGTATTTTCTCAAGAGAGGGATCATGCAAGTGGAAATGTGATGACCATCCAAGGCGCGGTGGGCAAGACATTTATTCTTTTGGCGTTAACGGTTGCGCCAGCGCTTTGGGTTTGGGGTGAGATGTCAAATCCGCAAAGTCTTGTATTGGCCTACTTAATGCCGACGATGGCTGTCAGTGCCATTTTAGGTTTCATCATGGCCATGGTCACAACGTTTAAGAAAGAATGGGCTCCTGTGACGGCGCCAATTTATGCGGTTTTGGAAGGCGTATTCTTGGGAGTCATGACCAGTTTATTAAATAAATCCTATCCCGGGATTGCCATTGAAGCAGTGGCCTTAACGTTTGGTGTTATGTTCTGTTTGCTCGCGGCCTACCAGGCGGGATTCATTCGGGCGACACCGACATTCACGCGCGTCATTGTCGCGGCGACGATGGCTATTTGTTTGTTCTATGTGATTTCCATGGTCATTGGTTTTTTTGGAATTCAGGCGCCACTTATTCATTCCAACAGCGGGATGGGAATCGCGTTTAGTTTTGTGGTCGTGATTGTTGCCGCGTTAAACCTCGTCTTGGATTTCAATCTCATTGAGCAAGGAGCTCAGCAGGGCGCGCCGAAATATATGGAATGGTTTTCCGCGTTCGCGTTATTGGTAACGCTCATCTGGCTGTATGTGGAAATTTTAAGATTGCTTTCCAAGTTGAACAGTCGCCGTTAAAAAATTCTTGTTCATAAAAAGGCCTCCTGTTTTTGACAGGGGGCTTTTTTATTGTAATGGCCAGCGATGTAGGAGAGTGTATTGCGGGCCACGACTGGTTAAGTGTGCTTTGATAGAGGGAAATGCTTTTGATGGCGAATTCCCAGTCGAACCAGGCATCAAATTATGAGTTGATGGCTTTTAAAAGTAGTTCCAAGGCTTTTTGCGCGGCTTGTTTTTTGATGGCGATGCGGGTTCCATGGAAAAGGCGTTTCTGGGAATAAAGTTTTTTGCGGTTTTTGACAGCTATATAAACAAGGCCAACGGGTTTTTTCGCGGAACCTCCGGTTGGTCCGGCTATTCCCGTGATGGCAAGGCCGTAATCGGTATCAAACAATTTGGCAGCGTTTGCCGCCATTTGACGGACCACGCTCAAAGAAACAGCGCCGTCTTTGCGGATGCTTGCAGAATGTACATGCAATAATTGAATTTTAGCGATGTTGGCGTAGCTAATAACGGCGGCAATGAGAAACTTGGAACTGCCGGATATATTGGTCAATCGATGAGTTAGATAACCGCCGGTACAGGATTCGGCTAGGCAAAGGGTTTCTTGGCGGTCTTTGAGCAGGGAGGCGATTTTTTGTTCAAGTTGCATATTATTAATACTAATATATTTATGTACTGTTGAGGTCATTCATTAATCTGTTTAGAAGCCATTATAGGGGGGGACAAATTGCTTGACAAGACATTAGTTTTCCAATATATTGACGCAATATTATTCCAATCTGAAGCGTTATAATCCTTTCAAGGAGACCATAATGAATCCGATGTTTTCCCCAATTCCAGAGGTATTAGATGAACTTCGCGCCGGTCACATGATTGTTGTCATGGACGATGAAGGCCGTGAAAATGAAGGCGATATCTTGATTGCGGCGCAATTTGTGACTGCCGATGCAATCAATTTTATGGCAAAATATGCCCGCGGTCTTGTATGCGTTCCGATGGAAGAAGAACAGTTAAACCGCTTGGATTTGCATCCCATGAAGGATGACGCCTTAAGCCATAAACATCAGCGCTGCAATACGGGATGGGCCATTTCAGTTGATGCCGCTCAAGGAATTACGACAGGTATTTCCGCTTTTGACAGGGCCTATACGGTCAAGCTCATGATCGATCAAAAATCAAAGCCGGGTGATTTTGTGACTCCTGGGCATCTTTTTCCATTGCGCGCCAAAAGAGGCGGCGTGCTCGTCAGAGCTGGCCACACCGAAGCCTCCGTCGACCTGACACGCCTGGCAGGTTTATTTCCGGCTGGTGTCATTTGTGAAATCATGAATGACGACGGAACCATGGCCCGCACCACCGATATCATTGAATTTGCCAAAAGCCATAAATTAAAAATTTGTTCCATCGATAGTCTGATCGAATATCGCCGGAAATATGAAAAATTAGTTGAGCGTTGTGTGGAGACTAAATTACCGACGGATAGCGGTGAATTTAGAATGATCGGATATCGTTCTAAACTTGATGACACCATCCATGTGGCCCTTGTTAAGGGAACGATTGACGGTACGGTTCCAATCTTGGTGCGCGTGCAGTCCGAATGCCTCACCGGCGATGTCTTTGGTTCACTAAGATGTGATTGTAATCCGCAATTAAAAGTAGCATTGCAGGCCATTGAATCTCAAGGAACGGGTGTGCTGTTGTACATCCGTCAGGAAGGTCGGGGGATTGGCCTTATCAACAAATTAAAAGCTTATAATCTCCAGGACAATGGCATGGATACCGTGGAGGCCAACGA
>JAHFGF010000008.1 GCA_023247595.1 Candidatus Omnitrophota bacterium | reverse complement strand
TCCTCCATCCGGTCTAACATCGTATTAAATGATTTAACCAGATATCGCATCTCTTCATCCGTCTGCATTTCTTTAACCCTGCCGTGCAGACCCGTTACAGAAATAGCATTGGCTGTTTCCGCGATATGTTTGACCGGATTTAAAATCCCCCGGGCAAAAACACTTCCAAGAAAGGCTGTTAAAATGAGGATGACGCTGATAGCAACGATGAGAAAAAACAGCAACCTGTCTAACGTATGAACGACCGCCTTTAAAGGCGTCGCAATCTGCACAACCATAATGGAATTATGACTAAACTTAATCGGCGAGTTCACCGCCCTTACCTGAAAAGCTCCATTATTAATATTTTTGATAACAACTCGATTCGGATTAAAGGGGAATTGTTCTTTAAATACTTTTTCTTCGATGGCATGAACGTTTTCGGACAGAAGTTTAAGCCGTCCTTCAGGGGTGAGAATATGGATATAATCATTTTTTAAATTAAGCGTTTTGACCTGCGCATGCCAAAGCTCGTCGATAACCATTTTATTGGTTACCAATCCTTGCCGTTCGAGCATATCCTGAAACATGTTTAAAGGATGATTCAGATTTTTCTGGGCAATCTCATAGGCGCGGATAAGCACACCGACCTCACGGGCCTTAATCATCAAGTCCTCATCCAACTCGTGATAAAGAATAACCCTTACGGCATGAAAGACCACGCCTCCGAAAATGGAAAGGATTACCGCCAAAATCAGAGTAAAAAGGATGTTGGTTTTAAATCGGATGGAATTAACGCGCATCTATTCTTTCAGAATATAACCGGTACCCCGAAGTGAATGAATCAGTTTCTTGGAAAAACCGTCATCGATTTTCTTGCGCAGGTAATTGACATAAACATTAATAACGTTGGAAAAACTATCAAAGTCATCGTTCCAAACATGCTCGGAGATCATGGTTCTGGTGATCACCTGATTAGCATGAAGCATGAAATATTCCAAAAGCGCGTATTCCGTGTTTGTGAGGATTATCTCCTTCTCACCGCGGCGCACTTTATGGGTGATTTGGTCGAGCTCCAGGTCGGCAACTTTCAGTTTGCTTGTTTTTTCGGGCCTCTGCCTTCTTAAAAGCACCCGAACCCGCGCCAGGAACTCTTCAAATGAAAAAGGTTTGGTTAAATAATCATCCGCGCCCGCGTTTAGGCCAACAACCTTATCCCTGATTTCTCCTCGGGCAGTTAAAAGCAGAATCGGCGTATCGGTATTTTTCTTGCGGAATTCCTTACAAATCGAAAGGCCGTCTTTTACTGGAAGCATGATATCCAGAATAATTAAATCATACGTATTTACTTGTGCCAAAAAGATTCCGTTTTCGCCATCTTGCGCTAAATCAACCGCGTAATGCTGTTCTTTAAGGCTGCGCTGAATAAGGCCAGCGATTTTTCTATCATCTTCAACTAGTAAAATCCGCATTTTGAACTTCTTTAATGTTGCGAGACATTGATCATCTATCGGAACATATCATTTGAACCAAATATCTTTCGCGTATTCCTTGATGGTCCGGTCGCTGGAAAAGAAACCCGAGCGGGCGACGTTGAGTATGGACATCTTATTCCACGCCAAGGCATCACGGTATGCCGTCGATATTTTCTCCTGGGTATCGCAATAATCTTTGAAATCCGCGCAAATCATATACTGGTCATGCCAGCGCAAGGAATCAACCAAAGGCCGAAAAAGATCCTTCTCTCCCATAGAAAAATAATTACTCTCGATAAGTGTAATGATCTCCTTGAGAATCGAGGAAGATTCGATATACTCGCTGGCCGCATATCCTTTTTTCCACAACGCCTCCACCTCATGCGTCCGCAATCCGAAGATGAAAATATTCTCCATCCCCGCATGCTGGGCCATCTCGATATTGGCGCCGTCATATGTTCCGGCGGTCAAAGCGCCGTTAATCATAAACTTCATGTTGCCTGTGCCTGAAGCTTCCGTTCCGGCTAAAGAAATCTGCTCGGAAAGTTCGCTGGCTGGGAAAATTCTTTCCGCCAAAGAAACACGGTAATTCTCAAGGTAAACAACCTTGATAAGGCCTTTGACGCCTTTGTCGGAATTAATCACGTGGGCGATGTTGTTAATGAATTTAATAATGAGTTTCGCCATACGGTATCCGGGCGCCGCTTTTCCGCCGATGATAAACGTGCGCGGCTGGATAAACGTCTTCGTATCATGTTTAATCCGTAAATACTGCTCCAAAATAAACAAAGCAAACATCAGCTGTCGTTTGTATTCATGGATGCGTTTGACCTGAACATCAAAAAGCGAATTCGGATCAACCGATATCTGCATGGTCCGCTCAATATAAGCAGCCAGCTCTTTTTTATTTTCAAGTTTGACCGCCTGCCATTGACGGATAAAGTCCTTATCTTCCGCAAACTTTTCTAATTTTTCAAGCTCCTGCAATTCCCTGACCCAACCGCCTCCGATTTTTTGCGTAATCAATTGCGACAGCGCCGGGTTTGACTTGTAAAGCCATCGCCTTTGTGTAATCCCGTTTGTCTTGTTGTTAAATTTTTCGGGGCTGATGAGATAAAAATCTTTGAGCACACGCGTCTTAAGAAGATCCGAATGCAGAGCAGAAACACCATTAACAGAAAAACTGCCGGCGACCGCTAAATGGGCCATACGGACTCTTTTCTCGTCTCCTTCCTGGATAATCGACATTTTTTCAAGACGCTCCGTGTCACCTGGAAATTGCTGGGCTACTTCCTCCAGAAACCGGTGGTTTATTTCATAAATAATCTGCATATGGCGAGGCAGAAGATATTCCATCATCTTCACCGGCCAACGCTCAAGCGCTTCAGGCATCAACGTGTGGTTGGTGTATGCAAAAACTTTTTGGACAATGCCCCAGGAGGTATCCCAGTCAAAATGGTTTTCATCCAAAAGAACCCGCATCAATTCCGGAATGGCCAGCGTCGGATGGGTATCATTAAGCTGGATGACAACGCGTTCGGGCAGGCGCTTAAGATTATCAATCTCCGAACGAAAACGGCGGATGATATCTGAAATAGAGGCCGCCACAAAAAAATACTGCTGCCTTAAACGAAGTTCCTGCCCTGAAGCTAATTCGTCATTCGGATAAAGCACCTTAGAAATATTTTCCGAATAAACTTTCTGAAGAACCGCTGATTCATAATCACCGCTGTTAAAAAATTGAAAGTCAAAATCTTCAGTGCCGCGCGCCGACCAAAGGCGCAGGGTATTAACCACATCATTTTTGTAACCGACAACCGGAATATCATAAGGCACCGCCAGCACGTCGGAAGTATCCGTCCATTCAAAGACCAGACGGCCCTGTTCATCTTTACGGGTTTGAACCCTGCCGCAAAATTTGATGGGTACGGCGTATTCCATCCGCGCGAATTCCCACGGACTTCCCAAACGCAGCCATTCATCAGGATGTTCGACTTGATATCCGTTTTCAATTTTCTGGTTAAATATGCCGTAGTCATAACGGATTCCGTAACCATGGCATGGAATCCCTAATGTCGCCATCGAATCCAAAAAACACGCGGCCAAACGGCCAAGACCGCCATTGCCCAGCCCGGCGTCTACTTCTTCTTCACGCAGTTCGCTTAAGTCAAACCCTAACTCTTCCATCGCGGCGCGCGTCTCTTCTTCCAATCCCAAATTATAAACATTATTTCCCAACAAACGCCCGATCAAAAACTCAAGCGAAAGATAATAAACACGCTTCATGTTTTTCTTATGGTATCTCTGCTGAGTCGCAACCCAACGCTCCACAATGCGGTCCCGGATGGCAAGCGCGAGCGAATTGTAATTATCGTTAATCGTCGCCGAGTATTGATCCTTGGATAATGTATATTGCCGGTTATGCCGGAAAGAATTAACCAGGTCATCCTTGGTCATCCCTTTATTTAGGATAACCCAGGATTGGGACGGTTGCGGTGAATCACTCATTGCGTATCCTTTCGGTTTTTATTTCACTTTTCCTTATAACGCGGTCAATGGATATTAACAAAGTTTCTGACAGTTTTGTTATTCTATGTTGATTTCTTTAAACTCAGATGATTCAACATGCGACACCGAACCTGCCGGGATATTAGAACTATTCAATGGGTCTGATTTCAAAACAATACGGGCATCAATGGCGTAAGATCCGTTTTGATTGCTCAACAATGGATTGATGTCAATTTCTTTGACGTACGGCGCCAGTTTCTGGATGGCGATTAGCGCCCTTATGATCGACGGCCGGTCAACCTTAATTCCGCGAAATCCCTCGAGGATTTTCTTGGCCTTGATTTCTCCAATCAATCGTCGCGCTTCATTTTCATCAAAGGGCACGACGCGAAACGCCACGTCTTTAAACGCCTCCACAAAAACACCGCCTAAACCGAACATTACGGCCGCGCCGAACTGCGGGTCGGTGGTTGAACCGATAATGCATTCAACGCCGGAAACCATTTGAATAAGATTGACCCCTAAAATCTTCGCCGTCGGCTGTTTTTCATAAATACGTTCCATCATAGCTTTAAATTTCTGACGGAGATCCAGACTATCCCTGATATTGAGCACAACACCGCCGACGTCGGATTTGTGAATAATATCCGGCGAGGCAATTTTCATAGCGAGCGGATACATATTCTTTTGTTCTGCGTTCTGAACCGCTTCATCCGCGTTTGTGACAAACGCCCAAGGCGGCGTGGGTATACCGCAGCGCTCAATAACGGCGCGCGCCTCATGTTCCATGAGAACGTCACGGCCTTCTTTGCGCACCGCGTCGAAAATTTCAAAAACCTCTTTCGGCGGTTCTTCGCGAACGATTGGTGCCGGCCGGCGCATTTTGATATCGCGCCAGGTATGAATGGCTTTGAGCGATGACACAGCTCCGTCCACCAAACTGGACGCTGGAATATGATTTTCATTTAAAAAAGTTAACGCGTCGCGCGTGCGTTCTCCCCCGATCATCGAAACCACGACCGGCTTAACGCATCCAGATGCCGTATAAAGTTCAAAAATACTTTTCGCGACACTCATCGGGTCGGTCACAGCTGTTTCGCAATAAAGAACAATCACGGAATGGATTCTATCTTCTTCTAATGCGGTCTTAAACGCGTTGCGGTATCCATCTGATCCCGCGCCGCCGGTAACATCAATTGGATTTTTAGTACTTCCGAAATCCGGCATGGTCGGACGGAATTTCTGCTCCAGCCATTGCGGATCATCGAGAATTTTAAGTCCCTGCAATTCACATTCATCCGTCGCTGCCACACCTATGCCGCCCCCGTTGGTAATGATCAGAACATCATCGCCTTTAGGAGCAGGAAGCGCCAGCGCGCGCCCCCAGCTGAAGGCCTCCATAAACGTGTTTGCCCGGATAATTCCCAGCTGGTTAAAAACCGCGTCATAGATTTTATCCGAACCCGACAGTGAACCCGTATGGGACGCCGCGGCCTTGGCCCCGCGCGACGACCGGCCGACTTTCAGGATTACGGTCGGCTTTTCAATTTTTGTCTGCAAAAATTTACGCCCGTCTTTCACGCCTTCCATGTAAATCAAAATCACGTCGACATTTTTGTCCTGGTTAAAATAATGGATCATGTCTGTTTCATCGACATCCGCTTTGTTGCCGAGACTGACAAGCGCGGCAAGCCCGATTTTCTTCATGACCGTCCAACCCATGAGGCCAATGCCTAACGCCCCGCTCTGGGTAATAAAGGCAATCCGTCCGGGACAAAGATCTTTGGGGCCAAAGGAAGCATTCAAATGATTCGGAGAATACGCCATCCCAAAAACATTGGGCCCCATCAGGGCCATCTGATGTTTACGGGCAATCTGCGTTAATTGATTTTCTTCTTTCATGTTTCCGACTTCACCAAAGCCGGAGGTGATGACAATGACACCCTTAACTTGACAGCGGGCGCATTCCTCCATCGCCGCGACAACCAAAGGCGCTGGAATGACGATAAGAACAATATCAATTCCCGGAGCCACTTGACTCAACGATTGATAAGTTTTATAACCAAGAATCTCGTCCGCCTTGGGATTGACCGGAATGACCTCGCCCTTGAATCCCGCTTCCTTGATATTTTTAAGGATCTGATAACCGACTTTTTTAGGATCCGCGGATGCGCCGATAACGGCAATCCGGTTTGGATAAAAAAACATATTCATGTCTCTCATAGCAATCCTTCTTTATAGAAATTTTTTATAAACTACCCTTATGCCCGATGGATAAATTATTGCGGACGGGAAATCTCACTCATGTCGGCAACGACTTTTGCTATCTGGCCGCTTAAAGACGCGCACGCCGCGCTTACGGCATCAACCGCGCCGGCGTAATTATTGTTTTCAACCGGCAGCCGGAATTCGGATCTTTTGACGACCGTATAATCCGGATAACCGATATCAACAACCGCCCATTGAACGGTAAAAAATAATTCTCCCTTCAAATCAAGTTCAAAACGGGTCACCTCCATCTCAACCCTGAAGACCGCATCAACGGGAAAATCGACCGGATAGCTCACCACCTGCGCGCGGGGAAGAAACTGAATGATATTTTCTTTA
Source organism: Candidatus Omnitrophota bacterium (assembly GCA_023247595.1). Next base: position 11,819 of record JAHFGF010000008.1, on the reverse strand, counting down.
ATAATCCTCGTCATCCCCTCATCGAGCGGTTCGGCCCAGCGGTCAAACTGAGCAAAAGCGAGTTTATGTTCTTTGTCCTGCGTCACAATATGCGGACGATTAAGAAATTCAGGAATCTTGATTCTGCTTACGGCAATGACAAAGTCCGACGACAATTCAATAGGTTTAACATCCTGCGCCTTGATGATTGTAATCCCGTAAAAGCGCGGATCGCGGCTGGCCGGGACAGACACACAACCGGCCAATACTAGAATGCCGGCCGCACACAAATAAGCAAATTTATTTCTCATCATATTCTCCCTTACCTACTTTTCCTTTGAGCAAAGCCTCAGGGTGCTGTTCCAAATATTCCGTCAACATCCTTACCGAATGGCCGGCGTCTTTCAATTCCCGAAGAGCGCCGTGCAATTCCTTTAATCCGGATTCTAATTCACTGGAATTGACAATTCTGTTCATGCCTTTGAGCGTGTCGGTCAGATTCATCGTGATGTCTTTAATCGGCACGTCGTTAATCAATTCAAAAAAATCCTGTGACACCGGAACCGTTGGAAGTTCGGGATAGGCACTCTTAAGCCCGTAAAAATTTGGCGCTTTATCAGGATAGAAATCAAAGGAAATCATCAGCTGTCCGGCGAGTAAATTTTGGATTTCAAGACGAGCACGCAGGCCGGCTGCGATCATTTTTTTATCACTTTCTGGATCACCAAGGCTCGGTGCTCCTTTGATGCGCTGTTCAATGACGATCGTAACCGGAAGCGCAATCTCTCGTGTTTTTTCGTTATAAACCAAACCAATACTTTTAACCGCCCCAATCTTAACCCCGCGAAACGTGACCGGAGACCCCACGGATAAACCTTTGAGCGAACCGTCGAAATATAAAACATATTTATAAGTATGTTTGAAAATTGTACCGGAACCAAAAACCAATATGGCCGCGATCGCAAGGACCATCCCTAATAAAACAAACAGACCAATGGCAGTCTTATTAACTTTTTTACTCATCCTGAAACTCCTTGTTTTTTTCCGCGCGTCAAAAATTCATTCACCTTAGGATCCTTAGACGTCGCCAGAAGTTCCTGCGGCCGTCCGTGAGCAATGATGGTTTTAGTTTCAGAATCGAGAAAAATAGAATTACTACCGACGGCAAAAATGCTTGCCAGTTCGTGCGTGACAATGACAATGGTCGCGCCCATCGCATCTCTTAACTGCAAAATAAGTTCATCCAAACGCTGCGCGCTCACAGGATCCAATCCTGCTGAAGGCTCGTCAAAGAAAATAATATCCGGATTAAGCGCAATCGCGCGCGCTAACCCCGCGCGCTTACGCATCCCTCCGCTAATTTCTGAAGGATAAAAATCATCATAACCGTCCAGCCCCACCAACGCCAAACGAAGGTCGACCTCCGACTGAATTTTTTCCGCTGGAAGTTCGGTGTATAACTGCAGCGGAAGCGCCACATTCTCTTTAAGCGTCAATGAACTCCACAACGCCCCGCTTTGATAAAGAACACCAAACTTACGCATGAGTTCCTGGCGTTCACGTTCATCTTTGTCCCAAAAACTCTCCTGACCAAAAAAAACTTTCCCTGACATCGGCGGATTTAAACCAATGAGGCTTTTTAATAACGTGCTTTTGCCGCAACCGCTGGGTCCCATGATAATAAAAATATCGCCCTTATTCACCGTAAAACTCAAATTCCTTAAAACGGCCCGGTCCGCGTAACCAATGGTCATATTCTCGACGTGAATGGCTGCTGTATTGCGCTGTTCCATTGTTTAAATCCCCAAAACCTGACAGATAAATGTAATGACAGCTGTTGCGATCACAAGACCGGTGATGCCGGTGACAACCGCGGAAGTTGCCGCAGCGCCGACGCCAGCCGCGGTCCGCTGGCAGTTCATTCCTCTTAAACATCCGGATACCGCAATAAGGACCGCGAACACAACACTGTGAATAATGCCGACCCAAAAATAAGTTAATTTAACGGAGTCTCTTGTGTGAATCAAATATTCCATGGGATTAATATGCATCATGCCGACGCTGCCAATCAAACCGCCCAATATGCCCATGAGATCGGCATAAACGGTTAAGACAGGCATCATTAAAAGAAGCGCCAGGACTCTCGGCAAGACGAGAAATTCAACCGGAGAAACACCCAAAGTTTTTAGCGCATCAATTTCTTCATTGGCTTCCATAAGCCCCAGCTCGGCGGCAAATGAAGCCCCGATGCGTCCGGCCATAAGAATACCGGCCATGATCGCCGATAACACGCGCACCATCGAAATACCGACGATGTCCGCGATAAAACTTTCAGCGCCAAACATTCTTAATTGTATAGCGCCCACAAAGGCCAAAATAATTCCAACCAAAATGCTGATCATGGACACCAGCGGAAGCGCCTCAACCCCGCAGCGCTGAACAATGATCCAAAATTCATTACTGCGAAAATAAGCCTTTCCCGTTATAAAACGCTGAAAGGCAATAGCGATTTCACCTAAAAAATTCAGCCACATGTTCATACTGCGCGAAAAATGATAGGCCTGATCGCCAATACGTTCGAGTATTCCCAAATTATCCGTTTCACGGACAATGTTGCGCTCCTGCACCTTGAGCGCGAGGTCTAACAATTTCTGAATCTTGACCGGAAGGTCTTGCCGCTGGATGGGAATTCTTTTATGTTCGCATTCCCTGATGAATTTCAAAAGAAAGGAAATAAGCCCGCTGTCCCACTGCGTATCTTCGGCAACGCTAATGGCAACGTTTTTGATCTGAGCGTTTGTCTCGATGGTTTTGGCAAATTCCCGCTGGGAATAAATGCCGGAAGAAATCAGCCAATTGCCGCTGATTTTAAGTTTTAAGAGAGAATCTTGATTTTCAAACGAAAGTTTAGCAAAACTCATGTGTGATCCAATACGCTGAATTGAACATGTCTGCGTTAACTGACTACGTTTATTTTGGAATGAGTTATGATAACTCTTAACTGACCTTAAGGCAACGGTCCATGCTTTTATTTTGATTGAAATGCATCGCGTAATTTTATCAAAATTTTAACAAGACCGTTTCTAACTTACGCTTACATTTTAAAAGACTTACAACAGAAGTGTCCCCAATGTCTAAATTTTTTGTACCATGTCATACTGGTTAAACGCGTTATAACTTATTGATTAGGAAATTTAAAAAATTTTGACACCGGGCGTATCGGTGAGATTAACGGCAGGATTGAGCTCTTTGAAATATTTTAAAGCCCAGGCAGAAGGGAAAAGTATTGCAAAACGATCTTGATCATCCGCGGCAAGCGCACCTCCCGAAGGAAGCATGTCAATTAACTGCGCCTCGGTATAACCGTCCACCCAGCGTAAAATACTCCACGGCATGGGATTTAACCGTGATTCCGCGCCATATTCATCTTTGAGACGGTATTGCAAAACCTCGTATTGCAGCGGACCTACAGCGCCGAGCAGGGGCATACTGTTTTTAGGAGATTTCAACTGAAAGGTCTGCACAATATTTTCAGCCAAAAGATGATCCATTCCCTTGCGAAAGGCCTTGTAGCTGGAAACAACCGCGTTTTCAAGAAACGCAAATGATTCCGGCGCGAACCGCGGGATTTCTTCATACAAAATATTGGCATCCTCGGTAATCGTATCGCCAATCCTTAAATCATTCTTCGTCACAAATCCCACAATGTCGCCCGGATAGGCTTCATTAACAATTTCCCGGTCGCGGCCAAAAATATTATGGGAATCGGAAAGCTTGATGTCCTCCCCTGTGCGCGCGTGTTTAACCATAATATTGCGGGTAAATTTTCCCGAGCAGATACGCACAAACACAACCTTGTCGCGGTGCATGGGATTCATGTTGGTCTGAACTTTAAAAACAAAGGCGGAGAAATCCGGATGCGACACCGGAACCTGGCCATTTTGAGATTTCCGAGGAGACGGGCCGGTTGAGAATTCCAAAAAACTTTTAAGCAAAAGTTCAACGCCAAAATTATTCGCAGCGCTTCCAAAAAATACCGGCGTCTGATGACCTGCGAGGACTTCTTTTAAATCCAGATGCCCCTGGGTAGCATCCAGAATTTCTAATTCTTCGACAACTTCCTTATAAATATTTTCCTGCAGATGACTTTTGACAAACGGATCGTTAAGATCATGAACAGAAACCGGCGCGCGGTAAGCACCTCTGGCCACACGTTCAAATATATGAACCTCTTTGTGCCGTCGATCATAAACACCTTTGAAATCCGGCCCATTACCCAGCGGCCAGTTGATTGGATATGCCTTGAGATTCAAAACTTTTTCCAATTCATCCATCAATCCCAACAGCGGCCGTGACGGCCGGTCGAGTTTATTCATAAATGTAAAGATCGGAATGCCCCGTTTGCGGCAGATCTCAAATAATTTGAGGGTCTGCGTTTCAATACCTTTACCAGCGTCAATCACCATCACGACCGAATCAACCGCCATGAGAACACGGTAAGTGTCTTCGGAAAAATCCTTGTGACCCGGGGTATCCAGAAGATTCAGGCGAAATCCGTCGTAGTCAAACTGCAGAACTGTTGAGGAAATCGAGATGCCGCGTTTTTTTTCCAGCTCCATCCAGTCGGAAGATGTATCACGCTGGCGTTTATTGGCGGTGACTGAACCGGCCAAGCCAATGGCACCGCCGTAAAGCAGAAGCTTTTCAGTTAATGTTGTTTTTCCCGCGTCAGGATGCGAAATAATCGCAAACGTTCGTCGGCGCGCGGTTTCCGCGGCAATGGCAGGGTCAATCATGTCTCTAATTTTTTATTCTTTTCAAATTTAAAGTTAAAAAGATCAGCGGATCAAGACAGCCAACTCCAACTAAACTCATGATCCGCTGAACATTTACTGGCGATGATTACTTACTCAAAAGCGCGGCCAATTGTGTCAAAACTTGATCGCGGTCATACTGATCATTGTCGATAATAAGATTACCATAACGGTCTAACACTTGAATTGAAGGTAATGAATGGCCACTAATGACCTTGGCTAAAGCAGCCAATTTCTTTTTCTGGCTGAAACTCATGACCGGCCACGGAAAACTTAACTCCTTGGCATACATCTGAAGCTCAGCAGCAGATTTTTCAGAAGGAAGATAGAACACTTCGAAATCATCGCGCATACCCTTCTTCGCCTGATAAAGCTTCAAAAGTTGGGGAGTAAACTTTTGCGTGTACGGGCACCAACGAGCTGCGTCGTAGATAACAAAATATTTGGGCAGTTTATTCATATCAAGATTCATGGGAGCACCGGTCACCCCATTCACAAGTTTGCCCTGCAATTCTTCAGCAATAATTCCCGGCGCGCCGTTGGGATTTTCTAGATGGACGCGGGCCTGCTCGAGTAAATCGGTGTCTTCAGGTTTTAAATCAAAATTTTGGCTGAAACTCGACGGCACAACGATGAGCTTTCCATTTTTTATGTCCATCAAATAAACCGTGTCGCCTTTCTTGATACGCTCGCGACCAACATCAAAAGTATCTTTTACCTTTAATCGGTACGACCAAAGATCACGGCGTTTAACAACCTCGGCGTTGGTAAGCGCGCGCTGTTTGGAAGTAAGTTTCGCGTAGTTGGCATTGGCAACGGCCACGATGTCGGTCTGATTGGGCGTGAGGCTAAAATTGTTTCCATTGGGCATGGTCACAACAACTTCATCGGGATTAATTTCAAGGATATCAAATTTCTGCCCAGCTCTTAACGTGACGCCGCTTTGAAAATTAAGTGTTTCCTTTAGAGTGCATTGGGCGGGCCTAAGTTCAGGTTTGCGGATCAAGTCCTGCCAGGTTAATTCCGCGGCGGATGCAACTGTTGCAGCCGAATACAACATCAAAAAAAGAACTAATTTTTTCATGGCTTCTCACTTGAATTAATGGTTGATCTAAAATTATTTTTTAACTCCATTTGTTAAGCGCGTTTTAAAATTTGAAACTCATTTAGCAAAATCACCGTTAGACTACTCTAACACCCAGTAATTATTGGGCTCTATTTTCTTCTTTCCAACGTTTAATGTAAAGTCCTTTATTTTCCGGCTAAAACAGTTGAATATTTATAAAAAACTTATTCGCTGGCGCCTTTATCTTTTTTTGTTTCAAAACTCACATGGGCATCATCGACGAATACTATCGGAATCTTTTCCTTCTGACACCACTGAACACAGGCGTTTTTATAGTCTTCCCACTGATCTTTAGCCCAGTCGGGAACTTGGGTTAACCATCGGCTTTGGGTCGGAAAATACACCTGATACCGGCCCATGGTCAATTCAAAAGTCAAAACCCCTTCGTCACTAATAGCGTCTAATTCTTCGCGCCAACGCGCTGAGAAAATTATGTTCTTCATGATTTAATGGATTATTTGTAATCACTAACCATCATCGTGATTCCTAAAACAATCAAAGCCAGAATCCACGGGCCGATACTAATGGCAAGCGCCAGTTTGGTATTAATTTTAAAGATGGACCAATAAAAACCGCCGACTCCCATACATAAAAAAATAACCGCAAAACATGCCGTTGCTGTCTGGGAATATTTGCTGGTCTGCAGAATGTTAAAAGCGTTGAGTAAACCATTAACAGCAAATACAACGTTTACCAAAGAGATTCCCCAAATCAAATATTTCACAATTGACCCCTCCAGCCCTGCCTGCGATCTTCGAATAAAGTAAAAAAGCAGAGAAAAACAGAGGCACATCTTATGATGGGCCTCTGTTTTTACATCCAATGATCATCTTATTTTGAGTGTTCGTGCTCGTGTTCTTTGTCTTCTTTGTCTTCTTTAAGCATACATTTTTTGCACATTTTTCCGTCCTTGCATTTGGGGCAATGACCGGCCATTTCTTCTTTGTGTTTCTTGATCTTACATTTTTTGCACATCTTGCCGTCTTTGCACTTGGGGCATTTCATTTCCCCTGGACCATCTTTTTTTCTAGCTTCCCATTTAGTTTTCTGTTCTTCAGTCAAAACTCCGTTTAATTTCGTTGTGAAATCTTCATGAACGGCATCCATGGCTTTGCGATTCTCTTCCATGAGCTGTTGTTTCTTTGCCATTTTTTCTTTGATAATACCTTCAACTTTTCCTTTTTGTTCATCATTAAGCGCAAGCTCTTTGGTCATTCCCTGTACTTTTTCGCTCACCATGGCACCCATATCATCCTTAGAAGAGTCTCCAACGCCGCAATGACCACAATGGGCTTGGGCATTGGCCGTCATTAATAAAAACAAAACACATAAACCTGTCAAAACTTTATTCATCTGTGCCTTCCTTTCGATTAAACAACATACTTTTTTTTGGAACCTTATCAAAAACAAAAACTCTAAAAAAATAACAGAAAACCGTGAGTCAAAAAACCAGGGCAAGAAAGCCAATCAACAAATAATACTAATGCACTCGGTGCATTAGTATAAATAAAATTAAGATATGGATGAAAAAAATTAACGGAAATTCTCACTCACTGCTTTGTCAGGCTTAAGCTTTTCCCACTTTAAATTTCTTACCTTTAATTTTGCTGACACCCAGGCGTTCAATGGCCTGAGCCATTTTGTCTTGGGCCACGGCCGCGTAGCTGTTAACTTCTAAAATATGAATTTTCCCGACTTGGTTTCCTGTGAGGCCAGCGTCCTTGGTGAGCGCCCCTAAAATATCACCGGGACGGATATTGTCTTTTCTTCCGCCGCTGATATAAATCGTTGCCCATCCACCATGGGACACGCCCGCCAATTTATTTTTTTTGATGTCTTTTAAATCAATGGACGAACACTCTGTATTGAGATAATCACCGATGGTTTTTAAAATCGCGCGTTCTTTATGGATGTACAAACTTAATGCCAGCCCTTCCTGACCAGCCCGTCCCGTGCGGCCGATGCGGTGGATATAAAGTTCATGGTCTGAGGGCAAATCATAATTAATTACCGCGCTTACGTCTTTAACATCCAAACCGCGGGAAGCTAGATCCGTCGCAACCAGAACAGGACAGCTTTTATTATCGAACTTAATCAAAATAAGCGTGCGGTCCTTTTGTTCCAAATCCGAATGCATCACAAGCGATTCGATTTTTTTGGTTCGCAAAAACCCTGTCACCTGGTTGCAGGATTCTCGACTATTACAAAAAATAATACAGGATTCCGGGCGATAAGCGCTAAGCACCTGCAATAGGGCGGCGTTTTTATCGTCTTCGATTTTGATGAACACTTGTTTAATGGTCGTGGTTTGATGCTGAGAATCAATCGTTACCTGAGCGGCATCTTCCTGCAGGCTGGCGCTTAATGTCTTGATGCCGTTGGGAAATGTCGCTGAGAACAACATGGTTTGGCGGGAAGCCGGCGTATAGGAAGCAATGCGGTTTATTTCTTCAATCGTTCCCATTTCCAAAAGACGATCGGCTTCGTCAAGCACAAGCACTTTGAGATCGGCCGCCGTGAGCATTCCGGTTTCCAATAACTTCATGATACGACCGGTTGTTCCGACGATAATGTGGGCGCCCTGCTTAAGAGATTTCATCTTGTGGCGTTCCTCAGAGCCTCCGGTCAAGGTGAGCACTTTGATATTGCTGGTAAACCGCGCCAGCCGGCGGATTTCTTTCGCCACCTGCTCGGCCAGTTCACGGGTCGGGACAAGCACAAGCGCCTGGGGCATGGGATTTTTTAAATCGAGTTTGCAAAGAATCCCGAGCGCGAATGCCGCTGTTTTACCGCTGCCGGTATTTGCCTGCCCGATAAAATCCCGGGCGCTTAAAATATGCGGCAGACCTTTGGCCTGGATCGGGGTCATTTCCAAATAACCCAGAGACTTCAAATTATCAAGAATGGGCTGACTTAACCCTACACTTTTAAAATCTTTGGATGTTTCAGTCACATATCCTTCTTTCCTAAATAATACGTTTCAGGAGATTTACTTTTGACTCTAAAATTCTGGAATAAAAAACCCTTCGACTGATGCGAAGGGTTTTATTATTGTTTCTGGTGGGAATGGATTTCCTTTAAAAATTACTTCTTATGTTTTGAATAACAATCCTTGCAATATACAGGACGGTCTTCTCTAGGTTTGAAAGGAACTTCGCACTCTTTTTTACAGTCAGCACAGACAGCTTTATGCATTTCTCTCGGTCCACCGAATCTACCATCTTGAAAACTCATCATGACTCCTTGTTGTTTTGGAAAAACTTGGTTGTTTGTTGAAAACAGTGTACCATCATTTACAAAATTTATCCGATTTATTATGTCCAAACGTTAAATCGAAATCCAATACCCTTAAAGAATATGGATCCAAACCTCAAACGCCGCCCAAATAAATAGTTTGTCCGGTGACCGCATTACTCTTTTGCGCGATAAAAAAATCTGTGGCATGGCTGATATCTTCGAAACTAATCGGTTCTTTAATGATCGTATTGTCTAAAGTCAATTTCTTAGCTTTTTCGCTGATATTCTTAAGCATGCCTGATTCAGCGACTATCGACATCCCCAAGACGTTAATTCGAATGCCGTAACCAGCCACTTCTTTCGCGAAAACCCGAGAGAACTGTTCTAACGCCGCTTTCGACGCGCTGTAAATGGAATTGCCTACAGTCCCTAAAGGAACAGCGATGCTCGACATATGAATGATTCGTCCATAATTATGTTTTTTCATAATTTTGGCAGCTTCCCGGCAGAATAAAAATGGTCCAAACATATTGACGGCAAAAACTTCTTGGACAGTTTTATAATCAGTCAACAGCGGATGATTGATGCTTTGCATCCCCGCGTTATTAATAAGAACGCTTAGAGATCCGTAATTTTTTGAAATCTCGACAAACATTTCTTTAACTTTTTTCTCGTCACTGATATCTAAAATAAAATGCCGGTAATTTTCATTATTCTGCGTTGACTCATGACGGCTGCAGCCAATAACTTTAAAACCTTTGGCAAGATAATATTGAGTCAAGTAAGCTCCGATGCTTCGACTGGCGCCGGTTATCAGCATGACGTGGCGGTCACTCATGAACGACGGCCCTTCACATTAACCTTGAGATACTCAACCAACGACTGCACATTTTTAAAAGGGCTGTCCACAGATGACATGGCATTGGCATTTGCCAGAGTTACTGTTTCGCCAAAATTTTCCTGTATCCCCTCTTCAACGGCAACTATGAGATTAACAAGTCCCAATGAATCGAGCTTTGTTGAATGCCCAATCAATTCTGTGTGAAATGACTTTTCAATTTTTTCATCCTCTGATAATTCTTGATTAACATTATCAATGGCGTGAAAAACAACCTGTGTTATTTTTTCTTCTATTTCCATCTTACTCTCCTGACTTAAATCAATACCTCATCTAACAAATGATTAACAATATGTTTTGGCCACCAATTTTTTTAGTTCATCAGAAGCCCCTTCGATATTCACCTTGCTGTTGTAGCGGGGCGGCTTGACGGTATAATTTCGATATTTCTCGGGATTATCAACGTTCTCCGAATTTTCGACCGCTTTAATAATATTGTAAAGCTCCCTAGCTGTCACATAATGCAGGATATGTTTGACTCCATCGTTATAGCGCGACTCTAAATGATCAAAGATATCATGCATTTTCTTGCCCAAAACAGCATCAGCATCCGTCGCGCCATGCGTGTGAACTTTGATAATCACCATGTCGTCTTTGCCGGAAATATAAATTCCCGCCTTTACCCATAAGTCCACTCTATCTTTTGTGACGGGAGCGAAACAATCAATGACATCCCCAACAATCCTGTAACTCAAAGGATTTTTATTAAGAAAGAACGGATGGATTAAACCTTGGATCATCATTACGGCGTTATTTTTGGGGCGTTTAGATTTGACTTTGGAACCCCAATCGTAGGATTTGGGTTTCTGGGGGGACTTCCCCGGATAATAAATGGAATTAATTTTTAACGGGTTCGTGACATTCAAAGACGGGAAGGTAAAATCAGCAAAACAGCCGGTTTCTTTTAAAACCTCAATTTCATCATCGACCCCGCAATAGTGATTGTGCCGCGAATTATCAAGCGCCCAATCACCGTGAATAAAACCATATTTTTTTCTTCCGTTTTCCTCTCCAAAAATTCCAAATTGGGAGTATTCCGATATACATTTGGTAATAGTTTTCTTAAGATTTTCCGAAGTGTCGGGCTGGATCTTTCCATGATGAAGATGTAATTCAACCTCTCCATAGCCCGCTTCACACAACGAAACCAACTTTTTAAGATTATTATACCGGTGATAATGCGGAGGGAAAAACCACGTGCGCTTGGGCGGATTGCCGGCGGAATCCTTATGCTTTTTGGCCAGCGCGGGATACTTGTCCAATAATAACTGCATCCGATCTTTTTCTTCTTTGGGTGACGCGTTTCCCTCACCGGGCTCAAAATGATCAACCATACAAAAAAGAACATGCGTCGGAAATTTTCGTTTTCTTACCAAACTATAAAGATATCTGGGAAGCCACTGCGCGCTGATTAACAAATAAAAATATATTTTCCACAATTTATTCATAACAAGGACTCCCCATGCTCATGTTTTAACAAACCAGCATCTTTCTTCATTGTATTGGCCCAGCTGATAAGATGTTTTCTCGGCCAGATCATTAAGTAATTGTTTGGGATATATTCTCCTGTTTCAAAAAGCCTTCGGCGGTGTATTGAACTTGCTAAAGCCCCGCCTACACCGCTCTTATCTTGAGACACATAAAAAATTTTGCCGCCATTATTTAACGGCCGTTCTCGTAGAAAATTCAACCTCGGACTTACCTGCTCTAATTGAGGATCGAAAAACCAACTGATCCCATAAACACCTTTAATATCCTGATGTCA
>JAHFGF010000007.1:1147-18420 GCA_023247595.1 Candidatus Omnitrophota bacterium | reverse complement strand
TAGAATCATAATCCATTTCATTGGTCTCTAAATCCAAGCCCGCCCCCCAAAGGTCTTCCTGTCGGCTGCCATCTTTTAGTAAAAGCTTCTCTCCATCCACATGTTTCGAGCCTCCCGCGGATAGGATGCCACGGCGCAGATCGACGACGACCTTAATATAACCCTTCAGGTCTTCAGCAATTTTTTTACGTGATTCGGAATCAATTTTAGTGCGGATGATCAATAACATTTGGGGCCCCATAACATCAATTTCACATTGACGCATGCCCCCTCGCATAACACGCTTGAAGATTTTTTCAAAATCTTCTGCGCATGCTCGGGGGTTAAATTTTTGCCGACGGCAAAAATTTAAGGGTGAGTGACGGGAGTTGAACCCGCGACCTGAAGATCCACAATCTTCCGCTCTAACCAACTGAGCTACACCCACCATTTGCACAAACTAACAAACTTTGAGTGATAAGAGGTAAGAGATAAGTGGTAGAACGGACCTGTTCCTGGCCCTACCACTTACCTCTTATCACTTACCTCTTATCACTTACCACTAATACTATTTTCCCCGCCTATAGAGGCGCTTAGATTACCAGAAAAATCAACATTACTCAACTCCCATCGATCCATCTTCATGGAAAACGAAAAGTTCATGTCGATGGCCATGGAAGCGTTGCGCATAATATTCGCCAACAAATCAGCGGGCTGATTTTTTTGGTCATCCGGCGCGGCGGCAGGGTTCCCGCGTGAAATCATGTGTCCATTGACCTTCATCTCGTTATTAACCGACACCGCCTTTAAATTGACATCAAACTGGTTGTGCCAGTTGAGGACCGAAGCATCCGCGTTCATGCTGCGCTTGGGCCAGTTAAACCATCCCGCCCCTTTAAAGTCATTGCCCGTCGACAAATTCTGGTTGTCTAAAATTCGGCCGGAAATTTTAAATTGGGAGTCCTGTTCCTGGCCGGACAGCGCAACATTTTGCGCGGTGATTTGAACATCATGCAGATAAATATCAACCGCGCCGGGCTGATCGTGCCCGGGAAAAATTATTTTGCCGTTTGTAACATTCAAATTTCTGATAACCGCCTGCAGGCGTTTGGCGCTGGCCCGCGCTGTTGTCTGCGTATTTTTATCATCGCCGGAAGAAGTCGGTTTTAACTGGATATGATTGTCCTTATCGCGATGCATCGTTAAAACCGCATCTTTAAGCGTCACCTCATCCAAACTCAGCAGGTTCCCCCAAAACAAACTCGGCCCGGCTTTGACAAGGACGCTTTCAGCAAAAAACAATTCCGGAACATTGACATTGGACAGTTCAATACCGACGGGAAAAACAAATTTGGCGTTTTCAACCGTCAGCGGCCGATTAAAGACAGCACTGGCCTTACGTTCAATAAATAACTTTCCCTGATAACGAAAAAAAACAATCAAACTGAAAAAGATCAAGATGCAAACAATGACAACAGCCAATAATATTTTTTTTATTAGCGCCATGGATTTTCTTTTCAAAAAATAAAAACGACCCCGGCACGAATCGAACGTGCGACCCTCAGCTTAGAAGGCTGATGCTCTATCCAACTGAGCTACGGGGCCAGATTCTTTAATATCTTATTAGATTCACTGACCCAAGTTCTTGTTTCAAGAGAAACAAGAACGGGGCCAATTTCCTTATAATCTTCATTAGACGAATTGGTCCCAGTCCCTGAAGGCAAACGTGGAGGTTGTGAAACAACCGAAACATTTGCCGAATGGGACGGGGCCAGATTCTTTAATATCTTTATTAGATTGACTGGCCCAAGTCCTTGCGCAGAAGCACAGGGACGGAGGCCAAATCTGCTCTCCAAAAATTATGCGGCAGATATTCTACACTAAAATATATTTATTTTATAGATTTCTTATTGCTGGCTTATCCTAACAATAACTTCGCAAAACGGCTAAGCTCCGGGTTAACTAAAGCCAAAAGCTTCTTCTTAACTGTTCTGGAAAAATATTCTCGCTCCGTCTTATTGAGTTCAAGCCCTTTGACCTTTTTTAGAAACAATTCTTTTTGCTTGGGAGAAAACACTTGAGATAACGCGTACTCCAAAGAAAAGTTTTCTTGTTTCTCTGTATGTTTTTTGACCGCATCAACTTCATTTTTTAAATAGGCAGCAAAAACATTTTTTAATCGTTCGGCAGAGAACGTATACCCCGCCAAATGAAGGGAATTACTGTCGTGAGCCAAATCATTTCTAAATTGTTTCACCTTACTGAGTTCTTGCTCTGACAATTTCTTACCAAAACTTTTCCCGCGGCTAAAATAAAAACCCAAAGCCTTGTACAAACCCAACGACAGCAAAAGTAATTCTTTCAAAAAACTTTTATCTTTATCGCTGGATAAATAGTTTTGAACTTTTTCATAGTCGAAACTTTCATCCCTAGCGGCATTGACGAGCAAAACGGGAAACCCTTCCAAAAGCCGGGCATTTTTACTTTTAACCACGTCGGCCAGTGTCTGGTTAACGTCAAATTTGTCCGCAACTTCAACCAAAGGAAATCCTAATTGGCTGACTTTGTTCAACAATTCTTTATCTTCCATACTCACCTCTTTCCCATCTCTGAAGGAAGCTTGGCAAATGCCCTTTAATTCTTTCTTGGGCAATGTCGTAACTTGCTAATTCGTTATACCGTCTAATGAGCAATTCTTTATCAATTTCTTTCGCCTTGGCCCTGGCCAACATTAAACAGTCTTCAAAATCTACGCTCGTTCCCCTAAAAAGTTTACTCGAAATCAAATCATAAAAATTCAATACACCGATATAAAACCGTCCTACGTTCTCAATAAAAACATGATTGCCTTCTTCTAAAGGAGACTCTAACAATTCTGTCGTGTGTATTCTTTTGCCGGAGTATAGATCTATCTCAAAAAGTTCATTGTCCTTTTGCCATCGTGCCGGGTTGAATTGCTTGTATCCAAGATCGCTCAAGACTTTGATTAAATACCCATACTCTTTAGGATCCGGCACCATAAAATCAATGTCTTTGGTCGATGCTTTGATGTTTAATAGGGTCAAAGCCGTACCGCCACAAGCGATCAGACGCACTTTGCGTTTTGAAAATTTGCTCCACACTCGGATCGTATCTAATAAGTTATTTTTAGTTAATCGATAATCCATATAATACAATATATTGTATGTATATATACAATTAATTGATTAAAATAATACAATTTCCAAGTAAACTATACCTGCCAAACAGAGCCTTGTCAAGCGCTTGGCTGTATCAAAATTTCGCGGCAAACGTTTGTTCCTAATCCCCCGACACAAACAAAACTGCCGGATTATTAGCGGGTTACCGAAAACATGCTCTGAGGCAATTCATAGGCTTTGATAACGGCCTGGTTCTGCTGATTGCGCCTGAGAAAGATTATCGTAAAAAGGTCCACATACACCGGCGCCCATTGGGAATCCTGGATGCGGCTGACCAAGAAATTTTGCCCCCAAGGCGTCAAATCATGGCGGTAAAAAAAGATCACATTAAAATGATACTGGTTATCCATCCTCTGCCAGTCCTTATTGTTTTCCTGCATGGGGATGTAATCCTTTTTAAAAAACGGCACGCTGTAGACTTCCGGCCGGTTATCCACGAAAACTTTCACCTGCGGATACAGATGAAAAATCAGATACCCGCCGATATCATAATTATTAAACATCGGGCCCTGGATACCGTGCTGCTTCACAAATTCCGCGGAACCGTTAATTCCCGGCACAAGCCCGGTCATGATTTCCGGATGCCTGAAGAGATAAAGAATATTAACATCACTTTCCTGTCCGCCATTCATCTGGATAAATGATTCCAAATGCCGCAGCGGTGAAAAATAACTTTTGGAAGACATAACCCCGTGGCCGACGAGCATCAAAGCCGTAATTAAAAGCCCCGCGCCCAAACCCTTGCGGACCGTTTGAGAATATTTTCCAACAGCTTCGTAGACAAACAGCGACATCAACGGAATAAAAACAAACGCGAAACTCGCCATGCTTCTGACCGTCTTGAAACCTAAGACGAGAAAAAACAGCAGAACCAGAATTTCCGCCAAATGGCGGCGCGCATCGCGCGTCAGGCTGTAAACAGTCAAACCAATGACGGATAACACCGATAAGATTTCAAAATTCAGATATTTGGGATCATGCCCGAAACGCTTGTGCATGAACCACACCGTCTGGTTTTCGGCGAGCAGATAGCCGTATTCTTTAAAAATGGTGAGCGGCACCAACGCCCCTTGGATGCCTGCCGGATTAATCAAGCAGGCCGCGGCTGTCAGACAGGCAATTATAAAAAATCGCTGTGTTAATTCTTTGTCCTGACGTCCCAGCCAGGCATCCAGCCAGAAAACAAAGACCAAAAATCCGCCGATAAAAAAAAGAATGTGCGTGTTGACCCAAATCACCTGAAGCGCCGGTATAATCCAAAGCAACTTTTTAAAAGACATCTTGCCGCTTCGGTGCATAAAAAGCAGATAAAGATAAATCCCCGTTAAAAGAGTCGTTATCCCCTCGGGGCGAATTTCCAGACGGTCGCTCATTAACGGAAGCGCCAGCACAGAAAAGAAAAGCGCGTACGAAAAACTGGAAAACCGTTTGGCCAGCCAGAAATAAACCGCAAATCCGCACAATAGAAGCCCGACATAAAAATAGGATAATCCGGTGAATCCCGATAATTTATAAACCAGATAAAACAATACGCCCGCGGCCCAATGATGATTCACAAAGGGATAATCCGGATACGTGTAGGAATAAAAATTGGACGTGAAAACCTTGTGCTCTCCGGCGAGGATAAGCTCGCCGTTTTTCAGATGCCGTCCTAAATCCGCTGTGACAAGCCGGATGGGGTCAGCGCAATGAAGGGCTAAAAAAACAAGAAAACAACCGAAGATAATCGCCTTGAGCGCGGAATCGCGCCAATGGCGCCATGAAAAATTTAAGGAATTTAGAGAGGAAGGAATAGAATTGTCTGCTGGCGAATGACCTTGACCCATGTTTCCGATTGGAATCTCAATTGAATGCGCTTGTTATAATAATTATCCTTAAACGAAGCGGATCTTATCTTTCGTCCGTATCTATCTTCCCTCAGACATCCCCTCAATCAATAACGAAGTTTCCTGAACCGTAACTTTGCTCAACATTTGTTTGGCCAGATTTTTAGATTCCTTGACGCTGATATCAGCAATCTTCTGATGCATCCGGGGAAGGTACCGCGGGTCGACGCTGAAATCCCTAAGCCCAATGCCGATTAAAAAAGGCAGATAACGCACATCATGGGCCATGTCCCCGCAGATGGAAACAGTTTTCTTAAAACGGTTGGCCGATGTTACAACCCTGTTTAACGCGCGCAAAATCGACGGATGATGCGGCACGTACAAGTCAGCCACTTTCTCATTGGTGCGGTCAACAGCTAAAATATACTGGATGAAATCGTTGGTCCCGATGCTAAAAAATTCCGCTTCGTTTGCCAGATCGTCGATGATTTCCAGAACTGAAGGAAGCTCAATCATAATTCCCAGTTTGGGCAACGCGTGATGCTTTATCTTTTCGCCCGTCAATTCCTTAGCACATTGCTGAACAATGCCCCTGGCTGAACGGAATTCATCCAGCGATGAAATCATGGGAAACATAATCCGGATATCATATCCGACGCCGGCCCTAAGAATGGCGCGGATCTGCTGCATAAAAATTTCACGGTGGCGCAAAGAAAAACGGATCGAACGCAGACCCAAAAACGGATTCTCTTCCTTGTCATTATTGTAATAAGACAAAACTTTGTCTCCCCCGATATCAAGGGTGCGGAAGGTCACTTCTTTGCCCTTCATCCCTTCCAACAGCCGGTGGTAAATCTGAAACTGTTCTTCTTCCGTCGGAAAAGTGCTGCGCATGATAAAAGGAAATTCTGTCCGGTACAATCCCACGCCCTGCGCGTTAAACTCCATGGCTGCCTTCACATCGCCTAGCAGATTGATATTGGCCAAAAGATTAATCTTCACATGATCTTTGGTTTTGGGCTCCTCCTGAACCATCGTCTTTAAAGATTCAATATTCTTATTTAAATCTTCGCGCTCAAAGACCTTGCTGACCAAATCTTTATGCGGATTCACATGGATATAGCCCATCACCGCGTCCAAAAGGACCGGCGTGCCGGCACCCAGAGTTAATAATGCCGGCTCGTCGGCAATCACCAGCGGAATGCTCAACGACCGTGCCAATATGGACAGGTGCGAAGTTACCCCGCCGCTAAGAACAATGATCCCTTGGACATGCTGAGAATAAAGTTTTAACGCGTCCGACGGCAGAAGTTCGTGGGCGATGACAATTTTTTCAGCGTATTCATGGTGGGTATCGCTTTCACCGGCAAGATTTTCCAGAATCCGTCGGCCGACGTCTTTGACATCATGCCGCTTTTCGCGCAAATAAGAATCGTCGATCATCCCGAGTTTTTTAACATAGCCTTCCACCACCTGGATGACGGCGTGCACCGGCGTTTCTCCCCGTTCAATGAGACCGACAATGCTGCTGATAAAACCTTTGTCCTTGAGCATCAGGATCTGGGCGGTAAAAATAAGCGAAGCCACGTCGTAAAGCGTTGATTCCACCTGGGCCTGCAGGTCGGTCAGCTGACGTTCGGTCATCTCAACCGCGCGGTTAAAATCCGCCAGCGTAAAACCTTTGTAGGCATGCGCCAGATAACGCGTCAGTTCCGTTAAATTCTCCGTCATGACAATCGCCTGCGCGTGACTCGCCCCTTCACTGCCGACGCGGCCTTTCACAAGTTTAATGTTAACGGCCGGAGCGATGCTTGGCGCCGCCTTTTTGGTTTCATCCAAGGACATCAGCAATTTGGCGGTTTCAATCGTATTGGCAAGCTGAGAGGTAATCGCGCGGAACACATAAATGTCGTCGTCGTTAAAATAATCTTTCTTTTCGCTCTGGATAACGACGGCACCAATGCGGATATTGCCGCGCATCATGGGCACGACCAAAAGAGATTCAAAACGTTCTTCACCGATGCCGGGAAAAAAACGAAAACCGGGATTATTACTGGCATCCCCTTCGCAAATCGGACGCAATTCTTTAAGCGCTTTACCGGTTAGCCCTTCTCCCAATTTCATTTTGACCTGGTTGACCGATTCCGGATTAAGACCTTTGGTGGCCTTGAGGATCAACTCCTGGCGGTCTTCATAATAGAGGTAAATGGAACACACGTCGGCCGCCATGTGTTCGGCAATGAGTTCAACAATTTTTTGCAGGAAGGCCTCCATGCTGGAGGCGTCATGGAAGATGTCGGAAAGTTCACCGACGTCACATATAAGTTTGGCGTGATCGCGCTTCATTGGTAAGTGCTCAGGGGTCAGTGGCCGGTGGTCAGTAAGCGACCAGAAACTGTACTGACCACTGGACACAGACCACTGACCACTTAAAAAGTCGGGAAGCAGGGATTTGCCCGTCATGAACCTTTGGTTCATGACGAGGTCTCGCCACCGCAGCTGCGGTGGCGGAAACCCTGACTTCCATCTTCAAGATGTCGGGAAGCAGGGATTTGAACCCTGGACCTTCTGCTCCCAAAGCAGACGCGCTAGCCATCTGCGCTACTTCCCGGAAATTCGAAAAATCGGTTTTAAAGCGGACGGATTATAACACGTTGTTTCTCGCGTTGTAAACACGTTTTTCGCCGATATGGCAGGTCTATTGCGAATCTTTGAGATGTTGATTGCTGGCACACGGCAACTCTTCTATAATGCCGTTCATGAAGAGAAGCATCATCTATCTTGTGCTGGCGATTCTATTTTTTCTGGGATCCGTGACCTTTTATATCAATACGGTCGTCATTCCCAAATATCTGAAGAATATCATCGTCGAGGAAGCCCAGGAATTCCTGGGCCGAAAAATCACCCTGCACAGCCTGCACTTTAACCCGCTTAAAGGATTTGTGTTTAACGGCATTACGGTCTATGAAGAAAATTCACCGGATGTCTTTGCCACCATCAGCCGCGCAAAAGTCCAGCTCCTTTACTGGCCGCTTCTGCGGCAACGCAAAATTGTGCTCTCCAACCTGAACTTTGAAACAGCCTCTTTGAACCTTATTCATTACATCGACGGAGAATGGAATTTCTCTGACATCATTGAACGGCGTTCAAAAAACCGCCGGAAAAACAGCATTAATGTTTTTATATCCCGGCTCGAATTAAATGACAGCCGGCTGATGGTCACCAGCCTTGAAGACGGCGCGCAATTCTCCGACGTCTTTGATGATTTAAACATCCACCTGAAGTTTTCCATTTCCAAAGGGCTGACCTTCCGGGCATCCGCCGCGATTGCCGACAGAAAAAGCCTGTTTGATTTCAACGGCACCTTTCTTCCGGTCAGTCAAAAGCTTTCCATGGGCATCAAACTGGAAAACTTTCCGGTTAACAACTACTACCGGATTATTAAAAAAGATTTTCCCGTTATCCTCGACGATGCTTTTATCAATAACATCCAAATCCAATTATCCGCGGCAAAACATTTGCTGAATATCAAAGGCCTTGTGTCGCTCAGCCGCCTTGCGCTGCATTCGCCGCTTTTGTCGTTTAAAGCCGAATCTTTTGTCGCCGATGAATTGGACGGTTCTTTTCAAGACGGACAGATAACGCTCAAAGGCCTAACTTCGGCGGAGAATGTCCAAGCCTCCTATAACGGCAACGCGTATAGCGTCGATAAACTAGCCGTGCATTTCGATCCACTCACTGCCCAAGGCAGGGCGATAGCCGCAAACGGCGCATTGTCAGCCTCCGGCGCTGTTATCAATATTCCGGATCAACTGGATCTCAAAGGCGACATTGATTTGAAAAACGTACGCTTGTCTCAAGGCGCGCAAGTCACCAGCATACAAGCCTCGCCGGATTTTAGAAATGTTGTGTTAAAAACTCCAACCATCCGCATGCAGGGCCATTTCAGCAGTCCGGATCTTTCATTGACCACGACACCAAAAACCACGACGGCCAAAGGCAGCCTCTATGCCGACGCGCTTAACTATCAATGGCCGGGCAAAGAATTAACCGGACGCGTGGTCCTAAGCGACCTGCGCGTCAACGGCGTTCATGGAACGCAATGGACTTCCCAGACACGCATCAACGGCGAAGAAATTTTCATTAAGCTTTCCAACGGCAAAACATTTCAAAGCAACATCGCGGGCACAGGCTTTTTTCAATATCTCTGCGCTCCCAAAACATTTCAATTGAAAAGCAATTATCAGCTCACCAACAGCCGGTTATCGATAACGGATACTATGTCCATCAATGCCAGTCCGTCGGGATCTGTGACAGTTTCCTCCCGCGCGGGTCCGCTTGAACCGTTTCCTTATTCCGGATGGATGGATTTTAAAGGCGGAACCCTGCTCGGTACCAAGGCCGGGCCGGTGGACAGCATTAACGGCATCGCATCCTTTCAAAACGATAAAGTAGAAACCTCCGGCATTTCTTTTCTCGCGCTGGGAATGCCGACGAAAATAACCGGGACGCTGCAGGATTTCAATACTCCGAAGCTGGATGTGCGTATTCATTTGGATGATTTCGATCTAAGCATGGCCAAAAAAATCATTCCCGATACTTTTGAAAACAATCAAATTTCATTAACAGGTAAAGCGCTGCCGCTTGACATCGCTTATAAAGGCGACGTGACGACATCCGACGGCGCGGATATCCGGTTCACAGCCCAGGTTAAAGACGCAACAGCTGTCAGTGAAAAGTTTCAGCAACAGCTCACCCAGCTTTCCGGCCAAGTTAATTACGCAGATAAAACTCTCTCTTGGAAAAATCTGCAGGCCAATTTCAATGACCAGCCCTACGTTTTAACAGGCGATTTAAATTCCGCCGAAAGCCCGACGATTGACACCACTATTGAAGGGGCTGATTTAAAAATTCACGCGCGGTTTAACCACTCTAAAGAGGCCCTGCATTTCAGTCAATTGTCAGGCCGATATAAGACAGCCATGGTCAATGTCAGCGGCACCAGCCGCAAGACTGCCGACGGCAAACCTTTTTTGGATTTCTCCGGCGAGGTTGACGTTGACCTGCAGGACCTTCCCTCATTTTTTCCCAGCATACCTGAAGGGATCCGTCTCTGCCGCCTGGCGGGCAAAACCAATATCAAAGGACATTTCATAGGTAATTTGTCTCATTGGCAGGATTGGCAATACAATTTAACCGGAGCAAGCCCCGCGTTTTCTATCTGGGGCATTAATCTGAAAAACATCAAGTTCAACGCTGTTCAAAAAAATAATCTGCTCAAACCTTTTCACGTCTGGGGCGATTTCTACGGCGGGGAAATGAATCTGGTGGCATCACTGGATACCGCAAAAAAAGACCTGCCGCTGGATCTCGTCATCCGGATTCTTAACAGCGATTTAAATAAATTGCGCGTGGACACTCCGTTTAAGAAACAATCCTTAGACGGCATCCTTTCTGCCACCGCCCTTCTCAATGGGCCGATGGCTGATTTGCATCTCATGAACGGCAAAGGCGGCGTTGAAGTCAAAGACGGACTCTTGTGGGAATTTGATCTGCTCAAAGGATTGGGAGGAATTCTTTTAATCCCCGAGTACAAAAACATTGTCTTCACCCAGGCGGGAATGAATTTCGCCCTGGAAAATGGTTTGATGTCGACGGAAAATATCCAGCTTGTCGGCCCGACGCTTAATCTTTACGGCAAAGGTTCGCTTGATTTCAATCAGGACCAGGCCTTAAATCTGTGGCTCACGCCCGACTTTAACTCCGATGTTATCCTTAAATCTTCATCCTTAAAGAAAAGTACAACCGCAATCATTACTCAAACAGAAAAGTTTATGTCGGTGAATGTCACCGGCACCCTTGCCAAACCTCAATACAAGGTCAATAAATCTCCCGTTAAGATCCTGCAGAAAACCGGCGGGGTTATCCTAGAAAACGTTTCGCAGTTTTTTCAAAACATTTTCTAATGTAGTGGAGGGTTTAAAACCCTCCACTACAATTTTTCTAAATACCCGCCAAATTCTAATTTAAATTTCTTGAGCGCCCAGGCGCGGTGGCTGACTTCTGCTTTGATGGAGGGATTTAACTGGCCAAAGGTCTTGTGGTACTGAGGGACAATAAAAAGAGGATCATAACCAAACCCATTGGTCCCTTTGGGAACAGTGGCGATAAAACCATGACAGCTGCCGTTGACGACACCGATAACGCCTTTGGGATCGGCCAGCGCAATGCAGGAGCGGTAACACGCCTCCCGTCGGGACATGGGCACATCTTTGAGTTCTTTTAAAAGCTTGTTATTGTTTTCTTCATCCGTCGCTTTTTCACCGGCATAACGCGCCGAATAAATACCGGGACGTTCATTAAGCGCCTTGACCTCAAGCCCGGAATCCTCACCCATGACAATGTGCCCAACATGTTTGGCAATCACCAGCGCCTTTTTACTGGCATTGGCCTCAAACGTATCGCCGTCTTCAATAATCTCCGGCATATCCGGATAATCCAAAAGCGATAAGACCTTAATCGGATATTCTTTCAAGAGAAGTTTAATTTCTCTAACTTTTCCGGCGTTTCGAGTAGCTACAAGCAATTCGGACATAGCTGACCATGAATAATGGAAATTAAGAGATTTGGAAATTGAGAAATTAGAGGCTTGTCAGCTTTATTTTTTCAATTTCTCAGTTTCAATCAATTTCTTAATTTCCATCCTCCCCATTTATGTTTATATCTTCAAATTATTTAACGTCTTCTTCTGTATGTCGAGCAATTCTTTAATTCCTTTTTCCGCCAGTTTCAATAGCGCGTCGATTTCTTTGCGCGAAAACGTGGCATGCTCACCCGTTCCCTGGACTTCCACAAACTCGCCTTTGCCCACCATCACCACATTCATGTCGACTTCCGCTTTGGAATCCTCGGCGTAATTTAAATCCAGAACCGGTTTTCCGTTAAAAACTCCGACGCTGATGGCAGCCACATAATCTTTTAAAGGGATCTTTTCAAACATCAGCTGTTTTCGCATCCAGAGAACAGCGTCCGCCAGCGCGATAAAACCGCCTGTGATCGCAGCCGTGCGTGTTCCTCCGTCGCCCTGCAGGACATCGCAGTCAATCTTAATGGTACGCTCGCCTAACTTTTCCATATCCACCACCGCGCGCAGGGACCGTCCGACTAGGCGCTGGATTTCTTCGGTGCGCCCCGACGTTTTTTCCCGACGGATACGCGTGGTGCACGAACGCGGCAGCATGCCGTATTCCGCTGTCACCCAGCCTTTGCCGCTGCCTTTTAAAAACGGCGGCACGCCTTCCTCGACGGATGCCGAGCAGATAACCTTAGTCTCGCCGAATTCGATGAGACACGAGCCTTCGGCATGTTTGAGATAATTTTTAGTGACTTTGACTTTTCGCAATTGATCTAACTTGCGCCCATCTGGTCTTTGCATTTAATATTCCTCTCATTTGTAGGCAGAAAATAAAATCTAGTTAGTATTGGGAGTCTCTATAGCGAAAATGCCAGGCACCAGGACCGAACCCTCTCTGACAGTCTTATAGACGCATACTATTTTATCTTCAAAGCTGATGACCCACACATTAAGTGGCTCAGAAGTGTATTCTTCGCTTATCGGAAAAGCAGTAAATAAAACTTTCTTCCCCGCATAAGCCGATAAATCATACCCACTCTGCTCGCATATGGTTTTCTTAAGTCCTAAATCGGGACCGATAAGCACTGTTGGCAACTGCACTTCTATTCTTTTTGCCGAACCTACGATTTTAATTTCCAATCTCTTCAACTCTTCCAATATTATATCTTTATCTGCAGCAAATGAAGTTCTCAAGGGCATTGTGATGAACATCAAAGTAATCCATAAAAATCTTTTCCTATCCATAATTTTTCCTTTGCTATGAATTTGAGGGCTTCGTTCTGTGCTTTGACTTTTACCTCTTAACTCTAAAGGAATACTCGGCGCTCACGGTCGTTGCGATGCCTCCGCGGGGGTTCATGACAACATCGATCTTCATCCATCGCGGCTTGCAGGCCTTGACCAGATCGTCTAACAGTTTGTTCACAAGATGTTCATGAAAAATCCCGACATCGCGATAAGCGATCAGATACATCTTAAACGACTTTAACTCAATGCAGACCTTGGCGGGTTTGTATTTGATGTTGATCGTGGCAAAGTCCGGCAGACCGGTTTTGGGACAGATGCAGGTGAATTCATCCGTCGACAAATCAACGATGTATTCGCGGTCGGCATACTGATTTTCCCAGACCTCAATAGCGGGAGTCTTTAATTTACGGATACTTTTTTGACGGCCTTCGTAAGAACTGTTCATGAATAATCTCCTAGGTTACACCCAGCAACGTAAACACTACTATGGACACCGAGCAAATTAACAAACGGTATCTGGACACCTAGCGTATTTATAGCAACGAGAGCCACCAGGACACCGGTGTACCCATTCGCTAATAATTAGCAAGGTGTCCCAATACGTTTTTTTATTCGGCTAGGTGTACCTGTTTGATTTCTTAGTTGCCGTGGTGTCCCCTCTTTATCTAACTTTCATAAATTTATGCATTTGAGGAACGATTCTAACATCGCGCAGGCTTTTGAAGCAATGTTTTTGAAATTCAACGCATTTTTCGACGGCGCCGTCCTTCATATCAAAATAATTGGGCTGCAAAATAAACGGAACGTCAGGCGCGACGCGGGATGCCAAATCCACAGCCTGTTGCACATCGTCCAAAGTCGTACTTTTAGAAATAACCACCTTCAAAAAAACATCCTTCTGTCTAGCGATTTTTAAAAACTCCTCGTGCTCCTTCCAAAACGGCGGACATTGCGTTGAGCTGGGCAATTTCAAATCCATGGCAATGATATCGACCTTATCAATGACCTTACTCAACTCATCGGGAAGAATGCCGTTTGTTTCCAGATAAACCGGCATGCGTAAACTTTTAAAAACCGTAAGGAGCTGGACAATGGCATCCGCCTGAACCAGCGGCTCTCCGCCGGTTAAACTCACGGAATGACAATGATCCCAAAGGGCTTTAATTTCGGTAATCAAAGCATCCGGCGTATATTCCGTATACCGACGGGTCGTATCGCCAATCGAATGCGGCGTATCGCACCAGACGCAGTGGATATTGCATTCAAAGAAGCGTACAAACACCTGGGTCACGCCCAGATATTTCCCCTCGCCCTGAACTGATTTAAAAATTTCAACGATTTTTGCCTGCATGCTTAAAGCCGTTTCATTAATTTACTTAGTTCTAAATTTTCTTAATACTGGATCGTCCAGCCGCAATTCCAAGAATCCATTGGCTCTCAGGCGGCAGCTGTCGCATGAACCGCATGGCCGACGGCTTCCTTCATAACATGACCAGGTCAATTCGTAAGGGACGCCCAGCTTTAATCCTAGACGGATAATGTCGGTTTTTGATTTTTTGACCAGAGGCGTTTCCACTTTTATTTTGCGGCCTTCAACACCTGTCTTTAAACCTTTTTCCAAGACCTTGGAATACGCGGCAAAAAAATCCGGCCGGCAATCGGGGTAACCGGAATAATCGATTGCGTTGGCGCCGATAAAAATCTTTTGCGCCCCGACGGCTTCCGCGTAGGAAGCGGCAAAACTTAAAAAAATAATGTTGCGCGCCGGAACATAGGTAACTGGAATATCTTTGGCATCAAGCTTTCGCCGGCGCGGCACTTTGATGGACTTATCCAAAAGCGCCGATCCTTTCCAGGGCAGAGAAATCTTAACGATCTCATAAGGACATCGCGCGGTTTTGGCAACAGCCACGGCGCATTTGATTTCCTTATCATGCCGCTGGCCATAATCAAAAACCAGCGCGTGAACGCGATACCCTTGGCTTATGGCAAAGTATAACGTAGTCGCGGAATCAAGCCCGCCGGAGAGTAGAACAATCGCGGATTTCATAGGAAGAAATTTCGTGTTACGTGTCAAGGATCGCTATTTCCTTTCCGTGATCAAATATTTATATCCAAAAGTACCGCGCAGGCCAAGGCGACTTTTCGATCCAGCGACTTTCCTGGATCAAGGCTCAAATCCAGCACATGCTTGTCAAGGATGGCAGATGTCCGGTTAAACTCCCCGATCTTATGAGACGTATCGCCGTGCATGACATCATAATTGGTAGGGACAATAAAACCAAAACCTTCCAAGGGAAGGATCCTTCGCAACAAGGACAACCATCCTGAATCCTCTTTCGCAAAGAACCAAAGGTTGCCCTGCGGCCTTAAACATTTAATCTTTCGACGGAAGAAATCAACGAAATGATTTCTGCGGAACTTGGCCAATACAATATCGCGGTGATCCGTCAGGGTGTAGGAAGTCCTGATCACAATAAATCTGGAATCCTGCTGGATCTCCAGAACCTTCTCCGTTTTTGTCTCGTCGCGATAAATGCTCACCCTGCGCTTTTTTTCCATGGCCGACATGGTTAGGACCGCCCCAAGGATAGAAATGATCGCGGAGACAAGACCAACAAGAAGCATGGGTCCGGCTGAGTCGCTTTCGGAAGAGAACATCGGCAAGAACGCTATAAATCCCAGGATAAACAGGAAGACCGCGACAAATATCCCGACGACGCTTGCCAACGCGTTTCTGACCATAATCGGTTTCTCGACGAAAAGGATCGGCTGGCCGGCTTCATCCAGCACATAATATTTCTCGGTCACGGAGATCTTGCGGTTAAAGAAAAATCTGTCGCGGTCAAAGATCCCCTCCACCGTCAACGGCGCTGCTAACACATCCTGCCCTTTCGCCGGCTGAGGTTGTCCTTTTGAACGCGCCACGAGGATGATAACGCCAAAGACCAAACTCGCAACGATCGAGGCCAGCATTTTCCATGGAGAAGAACTTCGTTTAAAGTCGGATTTAATTCTGTCCATCTCCTGTTGATATTCTTCTTTGGCAGCCTGCTGAACTTGCGCAGACCTGTTCTCCTGTTCCATTTTAGCGACCTGGATCATTGCCCTCAAACCCTCGGAATCCTGGACCCCTAATTGTTCAGCCTTATCAAGATTTTTCAAACTGCCGTCCCAATAATTTTGTTTAAAATCAGCGATCGCCAGATTATATTGCGCCTCGCCGTCATCCGGATAATCACGCAAATATTCGTCAAATCTGGAGGAAGCTTGGGCAAAATTATTTTTTGCCATATACACAAAGGCGATGGATTTGATGATCTTCCGGCCTTCCTGGGGATTGAGTTCCACAACCTTAAAATAATCTTTCAAGGCTTCATCATATTTCTGTTCGGAATCCAGACACCAGCCGCGGTAATGATACGCCAGATAATTCGCGGGATCGCTCTCAATGATCTTGTTTAATATAGGAATAGCGGCCGCGGTATCCTTCTTCATGAGAAGATCGTAGGCTTTGACAAGCGCTTCATCCACCCCGTTGACTTGAGGCTGACTCAAATTTTCGCCCGCCGGTTGATCGGTCAAAGGCGCAGCTGTTTGCGGTTGTGTTTCCAATGGCGCTCCTGAAGCTTTAACAACAGACTGCAAATCCGACGGCAGCACCATACCCAAATCCTGCGCCTGTTTCAAATTTTCGGCAGCTTTTTCATTCTCCCCCTGCTGTAAGAACACCTGTCCTCTCATCATGTAAGCTTGGGCGAAATCCGGAGCATTGGTAATGGCCTTATCGAAATAATCCAATGCTTTTGTCCATTCTTTGTTTGAAGCTGCCACATTGCCCAACCCCAAATTCCCCTGCGCCGGATCAAAAGATACAAGCCGTTCATAATCGTTCTGCGCCAATTCCATTTGACCGGATCGAATGTACAAGGCCGCCCGATTGCTGATCGCATTGACATAATCCGGATTGATAGACAATGCCTGATTGTAATCTTCCAAAGCTTTATCGGCCAAACCCATTCGGCCATAGGCGTAACCCCTGCTGTTATAAAGATTATAATCCTGCGGGTCCTGTTGGATCAGCAGTGAATAAAGGTCAATACTCTTTTGAGGCTCTCCATGTTCGTTATAAAGATCCGCCAAAATGCGGCGCGCGGCTTTATTTTCGGGATTCTCCGTCGCTGCTTTTTCCACGGTCTGCATCGCTTCTTTGACCTGGCCATGACGCATCATGACTTGGGCATTGGAAAGCAATTCATCCGCGGATAAAGGCCTTTGTTGAACAGGATCCTTAGCCTCAAGATCAACGGTGAAGACATCGCGGGTGACAGTATTGTCTTGGTAATATTGCCGCTGTTTGGGCGTTAATTCATTCTCATTAAAAAC
>JAHFGF010000007.1:0-1137 GCA_023247595.1 Candidatus Omnitrophota bacterium | reverse complement strand
AAACCATTGGCAGTTTCGTTTCATTCGCCGTCTCAACGGGCGGGTTTTGGGCCGGAATTTTAGGATCCGTTATGGATTCGATTTGCTCCAACGCCAAATAGATCGGCGCACCGCGGGTTTCGAGCGTCAGATATTCTTCGTTGCGGTCAACGATTTTGCCTTCATAGACCTCTCCGGATTTTAGCTTGACCGTTTCGGCAAAAACGCTCGTGCACAGCACAAGAATATACAACGCGATGATTAATCGATTCATCAATTTTCCTTTCCGCCGGAGAGAAGAACAATGGCAGATTTCATACAAACCCTTAGAAATTAATCGAAATTAAGAAATTGATTGAAATTAGTTGCAGCAAACTAACACCAACCAATTTCTACGCATTTCTCAATTTCTATTAATTTCTTTAAATTATTCATAATAGATACTACTCGCCAACTCCGACTCCCAAACTTCAACCTGTTTGACTCGAATTGGCGCGCCCGCCTGGCTCGCTTGCTGACTGGCGGACAGGCAAGCTTTGGAGAAATGTTCATAGACATACTTAGCGATATTTTCTGTCGTCGGATTAACCGCTTTAAAATACGGCAGGTCATTTAAGAAAACATGGTCAATCGGGTCTAACACTTCTTTAAGCATTTTTTTCATGTCCTTGAAATCAGCCACCATGCCGATGGCATCAAGCTTATCGCTTAAAAGCGTGACCTCAATTTTCCACGTATGTCCATGCAGATCTTTGCAGCGTCCTTCATATCCGCGCAGCTGATGGGCTGACGCGATATCGCCTTTGACTTTCAGTTCAAACATGATCATTCATCCTTATTTAAATAAATAATAAAAAGCTTATTGAAATTGAGAAATTGGGAAACTAAGAAATTAAACCGATATTAATCACACTTCCTTTAATTTCTCAATTTCTACCAATTTCCTAATTTCATTCATTTTCCAATTTCAATACCGTTTCATAAATTAAAATGAGCAACGTTTCACATTATCCATACTGCGACCCAAAAACTTGACTGCCCGGTATTTAAAAATCTCGGGCTCATCACTCACCAAATATAAATGGTCCGGCGGTTTGAGTTCGGTCCGCAATAATCCTTGTTCCAAAAGGATATTTTTGACTTCAAAGGCAACTTCCT
>JAHFGF010000117.1 GCA_023247595.1 Candidatus Omnitrophota bacterium | reverse complement strand
ATCGTCGTGACCCATGATATGAATATGGCGTACCGCGTGGCGGATTCAATTGCCATGTTTTATCACGGGCAGGTCATTGCCGACGGATCGGTGGATGAAATCAAGAATTCAAAACATCCGGTTGTTTACCAATTCATTCACGGCGAGGCGCATGGGCCTATCACCGAGGATGAAAGTCTGGTGTTCGGGCACATTATTGAAAAGAAATAATTAATATTTCCTTAAACCCCGCAAACGGGGAAAGGTCATTAGATCATCAATAAAGGAGAACGCGACAATGCCAAAGGAAACCAATCTGGAATTAAAAGTAGGGGCGTTTGTCCTTATCGCGATTGGATGTCTGACGGTGGCTATATTATCCATTGGAAACTTTTCTTTCTTCGAAAGAGGCCGGAAGCTCAATGTCATTTTCGGTTATGCCAATGGTTTGAAAAAAGCCGCGCCTGTGCGTCTGGCTGGTGTTGAAGCCGGCCAGGTCAGGAATATCGACATTTTGACCGAAGGCAATGAAATGAAGGTCAAAGTCGAATTGCTTATTGAAGACGGCATCGTCATTCCGGCGGATTCGAGCATTTCTATTAATCAGCTCGGTTTGCTGGGTGAGAAGTATGTGGAAGTCACTCCGGGAAAATCCCAACAAATGATCCAGGAAGGCGGCAGGGTGATGGGGATTGATCCAGTGCCGGTTGACCGCATTACGCAAAGGATCGACAGCATGACAGCCCAATTGGAAAAAACTATGCAAGGGATCAATAACGGGTTACTCACCGAGCAGAACACGCAGTCTGTCAGCGAGATTTTAACTGGAATAAAAAATATTGTGAATGAGATTCAGCAGGGACGGGGAACATTGGGCATGTTCCTTTATAATCCGAATATTTATAAAAATTTAGATGAGTTGTCAGGTGATTTGAAAAATAATCCATGGAAATTATTATACCGGCCTAAAAAACCGAATAAGGGGGAGTGATGCAATCATTTAGCATCCGCGAGGCGATCAGTCACGGCTGGCAGATGACCAAAAAACATTGGCAGGTCATCGCATTAGTTACGCTCATTTATGCCGTGGTGGGCGGCTTGAACGTTTGGATGAATTCACAGGCAGGATCTCCGGTCGTCAGCCGCCGTACCTTCAGCGAAATTTATAAAGAACGCAAAGAAGCTGAGAAATTAGTGCTAGATCTTTTCAGGAACGGATACATTACAAAATTTAGGGTTATCACAGAGAAATTCGAAAGTGTCGAAACCGCTCAGCAGTTGACGCTTGCCCCGGAATTCGAATCCCGGCGTGAGGAGATCTTTAAAGCCTTTGATCCGCATCGCTACCGGCTGCCGTTTCCAAGAAGCGTTCATTCTGTGCTCGGCATCGTTTTCTGTGTTATTAACATGTTGATGACGATCGGAATTAGGAAAATCGCCCTTGCGATCTGCCGCGATGAGGAAACGTCCGTTGAAGAACTTTTCACGAATGTTGAGTTTCTCATCCCGTATAGCTTGGCTTTAATTTGTTTGATTATTCCTATTTGTCTTGGGTTCCTTCTGTTGATTGTCCCCGGGATCATTATTTCTCTTATGTTCGGTCAATATCTGTATTTGATTGTTGACAAAAGATTGGGACCGATCGCTTCCCTTAAGCGCAGCTACGAGATCACCAAGGGTAAGCGTTGGAAATTGTTCGTTTTTGGATGCGGCTTGGTATTATTGAACCTCGCCGGATTTATTTGTCTTATAGTCGGTGTTCTCGTGACAATGCCGATCACCTGGATCGCTACGGCCTATGTCTATGACCGGCTGGAACATGCAGGAACCGTTGTTTAAACAGATATTGTTATGAAAACAAAAATACTCTTCGTTTGCCAAACATGCGGCGCGCAGCTAGAGGTTGTTCATGGATAATTATTCGTCGGTGTTCCATTTAATTTCGGAGACTTGTCGGAAAGAAAAAATTTAGATGAACTGTCAGGCGATTTAAAAAATAACCCGTGGAAGTTGTTGTACAGGCCTAAGGCGGGGAAGAAATAAATATGGGATAACGGAAGTATGGAAGACGGATGATGGGTGATGGAGAGTTGAATATAAACTAATGGAAAAATTAAGCAAGACTCAAATAGATCGGCTTGGAGATCGCTTACGAAAAGGTTTGATAAGTGAAACGGATTTACGGGTTCTGGACGATTACCGTAAATCTTATGGGCTGGCCTACGATGAAGTCGTTGGTGTGATTCGGGAAAAACTTAAATTGAATCCAGTTGGACGGCCAGCGAAATCCACAAGTTCAATCGTTGATAAATTGAAGCGAGAAAGTATACGGTTGAGTCAGGTTCAGGATATAGCCGGTTGTAGGCTGATAGTTTCCGATACGAAACATCAAGATAACGTTGTGAGTTCTTTGTGTGGAGCATTCATATCAACATCTATAGTTGACCGCAGGATTAAGCCTAGTCATGGTTACAGAGCGGTTCATGTTATTGTCAAAATTTCTGGAAAGCCGATTGAAGTACAGGTTCGCACGGAATTGCAGCATCAATGGGCCGAGCTTTCTGAGAAATGTTCGGATAAAATAGATCCATTGATTAAGTATGGCGGTGGTGATCGATGGTTTCAGATAGAATTAAAAATAATTTCTGAAACAATAAAACTTTTTGAAGTGGTAGAAATTAAATCTTTCGAATTGATACCTGGTCAAAAAAAGCTTTTTAAAATGGTATTAAAGCGGCTTAATGGAGTGTATGCAAATGTTATCAATCTAACTGAAAGAATAGAGAGAAGAAAAAAATGATTTTTTTAATTGAATATAATCGTCCAAAAGGACAAATCATAACTTTTTCGAGATTTAAAGATACAGACCGAATTAAAGCTGAAAAAAAACGGTTTGAACTAGAATTGGATCTTAATCGCAAGAAAGTGAATCATGAGGTTGTTTTGTTGGAGGCTGCGACCGAGAGTTTATTACGCAGGACGCATCGTCGATATTTTGAATCGCTTAAGGATATTGCGAAATCCACAGGTGCAAAGTATTAATATGAAAACAAAAACACTATTCGTCTGCCAATCATGCGGCGCGCAGTCGCCTCGGTGGGTGGGGCGCTGCCAGGAGTGCGAGAGCTGGAATTCCTACGTGGAAGAAAGTATCGCGGTCGCCTCGTCTTCCGCCAGCGCCATGCGCAATCCAATTCGACAGAATGAATCTCCGGTTTTGCTGCGCACAATTACGGCTGATGAACAAAAGCGGATTGTCACGCGAATCCTCGAGTTTGACCGCGTCATGGGCGGGGGCATTGTGCCGGGATCGGTTACGCTCATCGGCGGTGATCCTGGAATTGGAAAATCGACACTCTCGATGCAGATTTGTTGCTCACTCGCTCAGGCGGGGCATAGGGTTCTTTATGTCAGCGGCGAGGAATCGGTCAAACAAACCAAAATGCGCGCGGACCGCATTGCTAAAAAATTAGGCGACACGCTTTTTATCGTCAATCAGATCGATGTGAATATGATCATCGATCACATCAATGAACTAAAGCCCAGCTGTGTCATCATCGATTCTATTCAGGTTGTGAATCTGCCCGGCCTGGCATCAAGCCCGGGAAGTGTGAGCCAGGTCCGTGAATCAGCGTCGATATTAACTCAGGTTGCCAAGGCCCAGGGGATTGCGTTGTTTTTAATTGGACACGTGACCAAAGAAGGAACATTGGCTGGCCCCAGAGTTTTGGAACATATTGTGGACACGGTTTTATATTTTGAAGGCGAGCGATATTCTATTTATAGGATTCTGCGGACGATTAAAAACCGGTTCGGTTCCACCAATGAAATTGGTGTTTTTGAAATGACATCCGGCGGGCTTTCGGAGGTTACCAATCCGTCGGAAATGTTTCTTTCCGAACGGCCGAAAAATGCCTCCGGTTCCGTCGTTGTTCCGATTATGGAGGGGACGCGGCCATTTCTCGTTGAAGTCCAGGGTTTGGTCAGCCGTTCTGCCTTCGGCATGGTGCGGCATAAAGCCCAAGGTTTTGATGCTAATCGTTTGGCGCTGTTGGTTGCGGTTTTGGAGAATCGATTGGGATTAAATCTTCAGGATAAAGATGTGTTTTTAAATATCGTCGGCGGGGTTAAAGCGGTCGACCCCGCGGCAGATCTTCCGGTTGTCGTTGCGGTTGCCTCAGCTTTGCTGGATAAAACTGTTCCTTATGATACGGTTGTTTTTGGCGAGGTTGGATTGTCGTCGGAAGTCCGCAGTGTAAGCCAGGTGGTGGCGCGCATCAACGAGGCCGAACGGCTCGGTTTTAAACGGTGCATACTGCCTAAAAATAATCTTAAATCAAAAGATATCCGCACCAAGACTCTGGAATTGGTCGCTGTTTCCGGCGTGCGGGAAGCATTAGATGCGTTGTGATTTTTACAAGAGTTAATAGTTAAGAGATAAGAGATAAGAGGTAAGTGGTAAAAGCGTGGCAAGCCTTGAAGTGATAATTGTGTCCTAATTTCTTACCACTTAGCACTTACCCCTTATAACTTTCAAAAAGGGAGCTAAAATGACGTTATTATTTATTCGTATTTTTTTCACCTTGTTATGCGCTATCGTTGGTTTTCAAGTCGGTGAAATTATTCATGATTCACCGATGGGTATAGTTTTTGGTTTGATTGTCGCTGCTTTTTTGATAACCGTGGAATCAACTTTCCGAAAAGTATCGGTGCGCGGGTTGTCCAGTATGGTTTTCGGTCTTCTTTTAGGTGTTGTGATGGCCAAGATGATTGCGGATATTCTTTCTCTTCTTCCGTTGGGAGATGTTTTTCTTCCGATCGCGCGCGTGGTTTTGACTGTCTCATTTTCCTATCTGGGCGCGGTCATGGCCCTGCGCGGAAAAGATGAGTTCAATATTATTATTCCGTATGTCCGTTTTCGTCGGCAGGATTTGAAGGAAGGTGTTATTGTTTTGGATACCAGCGCGATTATTGACGGACGAATTGTGGATATCCACAAAAGCGGTTTTTTGGCAGGGCGTTTGGTTGCTCCGCGTTTTGTCCTGCATGAACTTCAGCGCCTGGCTGATTCGCAAGATGATATCAAACGTGAACGCGGCCGCCGCGGTTTGGAAATTCTGCGCGCCATGCAAAAAGACTCAACGGTTGATATCCGTGTGCATGAAGATGAAATGGGCGGCCCTGATCCGGTGGACGTGAAATTAGTCCGGCTTTCCAAAATGCTCGACGGCCGTTTATGCACCACAGATTTTAATTTAAGCCGCATGGCCACCATACAGGATGTGGGTGTTTTAAATATTCATGACTTGGTTAACGCGGTTAAAGCGGTTGTTTTTCCCGGCGAGGAAATGGAAGTCCGCCTTTTAAAAGAAGGAAAGGAATCAAGCCAGGCCGTGG
>JAHFGF010000006.1:17108-19051 GCA_023247595.1 Candidatus Omnitrophota bacterium | reverse complement strand
GACGCGCCGGCATGAGTGCACGTATCGTCAATCGCATAAAACTGGCCTTCAATATTAAAGATCGCAATGGCTTTATCTGCCGCCATAACCTGAACGCCGTGCCCAGGCTTTAACTCATCAACTTTAATCAAACTGTACCATTGGACCATAGAAAACACCTGTAAAGCCTTGGAAATGATTTGTATTCTAGCATATCCTTTTTACAAAACAACAATGTTAGCGAATTAATCAGCCGCGAATTAATCAGCGCCTTAAAAAACGACTTAAACATTAAGATTCCGCTCTAATTCCTGAATATCCTTACGCGCCTTTTTTTGGGAAACTTTAAAAATCTGCGTGTAAACCTTGACCGCCTCTTCACGATTTCCCTCTTGAAGCAGCCGGCGGACGTCAAACATGGTGGGTTTTCGTTGAGGAATTTTCTTCTTTAAAAGAAACCCGGGGGCCGCTTTCATGACAATTAGCCAATAGCCCAGACATAAGATAACGAAAAAACCAATGGATAACAAAATCATGGGAATTTGCCGCATCATATTCCCTCTTTATTTTTCGGCTGAAATTTTACGTTAAGACTCAGTAACATCCAAATTCTCAACCACTTTTTTGACTTCCAGTTCCGCTTTTTCAATCTTGGTTTTGCAGACCTTAATAAGCTCGACAGCTTCCTTAACTTTTATGGAAAGCTCATCCACGTCAATGCTTTCGCTTTCGATCTTAGCGATGATTTCATCTAATTTTTCTACCGCTTTATGATATTTGACTTCTGCCATAAATCCTTTCCTAAAATTCTTTCTTATCTACGCGAATCAACGTCCATCGTTCGTTTTCTTAACAATTTCACTCTGCACAGAACCGTCCAAAAATTGCGTGAGCATTTGATCGCCTGCTTGAAGATGTCGGGCGCTTCTAACGGCTTTACCGCTCATAGTACGGCTAATCGAAAATCCTCGTTTAAGCGTATTTGCTGGGCTAGCTAAATCAATCATTTTCTGATAATGCTTCATTTTAGTGGCCGCGTTGGCAAGATTCAATTGAATTGTTTTAAGAAATCGAGCCTTTTTCTCATTCAAAATTTTTTGTTGCGATTTTACGCGCGCCAAAGGCAAACGCTTCAATCCATCAGCGACAACCAAAAGATGTTCCCGATGAGCTCGCAAATACTGCATGGTTGATGACTGCAGGGAAACCGCCCTGTTGCGCAATTCATTTTTCTCATCCATCATCTTTTGCGAAACCAAATCCAGTAAATTTTTTCGCCGTTCTTCCAAGCCGGATAAAAAATCATGAACGCGGCTCACTAATAACTGCGCCACAGCTGTAGGTGTTTTGGCATAGGTATGCGCGGCCAAATCAGTAACCGTTGTATTGATTTCATGTCCGATTCCGGTAATCACGGGATAAGGACATTGCGCAATGGCCCGGGCAATGGTTTCACTGTCAAAACAACTTAATTCCGCGATAGATCCGCCGCCGCGGGTTATGACAATAGCGTCGATGTTCTCCATCCGGCTTAACACGTTTATGGCGGCAACCACGGAACTCTCCGCTGTCTTGCCTTGCATGATGGCGTTGGCCAGAAAAACTCGAAAACCATATCCGCTTTGTTTTAACTCGTCGATAAAATCATTATACGCGGCTGAATCATGCGATGTGATCAGGCCTATGTTTAACATCACAGGCGGCAAAAGATGAACTTTGTTGCGGTCCAGTATTCCATTTTTCTGAAGAAGAGCAATGAGCTTCTGACGCTCTTGGGCGATTTTTCCAAGCGTATATGTGGGGTCCACATTCTCAACACTTAAACTGATCGTCCCGCCTTTTTGCCAAAAATCGACTTTGCACAAAAACCTGACCTGGATATCGTCTTTTAAAGAAAACCCGTTTTCCAGTTTTTTTAAAACGGAATCGATATAGGCCCTGCGGCTGTTCCAAATGCTGGCCTT
>JAHFGF010000006.1:0-17098 GCA_023247595.1 Candidatus Omnitrophota bacterium | reverse complement strand
ACAGCTCAAAATAGGTGTGTCCTTTTTGGTCCACCCGCAAACCCTGGATTTCACCGCAAACCCAAACAGCCGACGGAAAACCGCTCACTAAAACATCGCGGATGAATTTATTTAATTCTGAAACTGTGAAGGATTGGCTAGTCATGGGATGGAACAACGTTATGGGACTATTGTTTAATTAAACCAAGCGCGATCAGTTGGTATTCAATTTGTTCGCCGGCCCTGCAGATGACAGGATAAAGCCCTTTTAATTGCGATTCCAGTTCGCCGCGCTGGGTATGCAATTTCTGCGCGTTCTCGCGTGTTTTATTGGCCATATCACTGGCGTACCATTTTTCAAATTCTTTAAACCCGCGGAACAATTGATTAAATTCTTCAATCTTCTTTCCGTAGGCCTGCACTTTATCAAACGATTGGATATGCGCGGAGGTTTTGATTTCCTTCCAAACCTCAGACTTAAATTCCATGTCCATGAATTGCCGTTGATCCATGACGTGATAGATTTCCAGATTCTTTTTAAGCTCCCCGTAAAAAGGCATCAGAACTCTTCCCAACCTCCCTTGCGGGGTCAAATTTTTCAAAAGACCGAACATCCATGCTCCTATCGAATTTACCAGATTATTATTTCTGATATCTTAATCACATTTAAAACATTTGTCATGAAAAAAGTCAGAAGAAAAGCGGCCCTCATCGAATCAAGAGCCGCTTTCTTAATTACAATTCTAAAAACCTTCAATCACTTTTTGCTTTCGCAAAATTTCTAAAGAATTCTTTTGTGCTTTTGTTTGTTGTTTGAGCCGCACACTCTTTCATAAGCCTTGCGGCATAATCGATCATATTCAGATCTTTATAAACGGCAGCCAAACATGCCTTGGCCCGGACAAAATTAGGGCGCTGCCTGACGCATTGTTCCAAATACCGCAAAGCCCTTTGGGTGTCTTTTTCAATCCAGAACAAATGCGCGCCTAAAATAAATAACGCATGAACATTCCCGGGGGACCGGCGAATAATATTAGCCAAGCCGATCTCACCGGCGTCATCTTTTTCATGAGAAAGATTTGACTCACATTCCGCCAATTCGATATATTCCAACAATTGGGGATGCGCGGGATTGTCATTAAGCGCATGAAGGAGAATAGACTTGATTTTTCCCGAAGGAGCGTCGGCTTCGAGCAGTATCTGTACATATAACAATACGAAATTGGCATTCGTCAGCATTTCCGGCTTACTGCTGGCCAATTGATCCGCCAACAAAAGGGACTGATTAAGATTCCCTTCTGAATAATAATTCTTAATCTTGGTTATTGACGGATTTTCTTTTTCCTCCTCGGATACCATGACCGATTTGCAATAGGGGCATACCCCGACAGCCGAGGACGAAGATGCTCCACAATGCGAACACACTATTTCAAAATTCATTTGATCTCCGTTCCGCAGGATGAACAAAATTTATCTGCTTTTCTAACGACTGTTTTACATTTAAAGCATGATCTGGTTTCAATAGCCAAAACCTCTTCTTCATTGGCCGCCAAAAGAGGTTTTTCTTTTTCTTTCGCATCCAAAATACTTTTGCCGAGCATCAGCCCCATCATTAGCTGCATCGAATCACTGGAACCCTTTCCGCCTCCGGTTCCGTTATGTTCAATGGCTAAACTGTTTGCCGCTTTATAAAGCAGATACTCCTGTTTGTTGCCGATGATATTCATAGCCACATTGGCATCCAAAGCCTGCAGCACTTCTTTAGAAGGAACCAACGACATAACCTGAAGGCTTAATAAAGCAATTCCAAATTCCGCTAAGGCTTCATTCACATACGACATGAGCGCCTTTGCAACCGCGCTTTGGGATTTGTTTAATTCCTTAAGGCTTGGCACAACAGATAACGCCTGCGGCAGTGATTCCGTCACTTGGGCCTGGACAAAACCTTCAAGTTCCGAAATATCATAACTCGTTCGGTTCCCGACCAAGGTCATAAATACTTTTTTGGGATCACGGACAATGACATTAAAAATCCCATAAGCCCTGATAGGCACGGCTTGATAATCCGGAAAATCATAAATAACCGGCTGTGTTGATCCCCATCTTCTGTTGGCATAAACCGTGCTCGAAAAAAACCAAACTTCGCAGCGCAGCGGACTGTCAAAACCAAATTTCCAATTGGCTAGTCTCGTCAAAATAGGAAAATTTTCCGTCTTAACGACATGCGTTCCTTCTAGCAAAACATCGGCAATCTTTCCTTTATACATGAAAAGCGCGCATTGATTGGGCTTAACGATAATGGTCGTGCCTGAATACAAATCCGTAGATCCCATGACAGGAATCTTAGCCGCAACCAGAACTCCGCTGGGGTCTTCAAATTCAAATATACCTTTAAATAAAAGGGATTGATCATTATGGGCCATAGAATTATCCTTTCTTAATTGTGTTGGAAATTGCAATAAATATAGCATACCCCCAACCAGCGAGCCAATAAAAAAGACGGCTCCCTTTTTATTGAGAGCCGTCTTTAAGGGAATTCTAACCAGTGTAATACTTAAGGCGTCGTCGTATTGCCGCTATCCTGCGTTACGTTATCATTGTCTTCATTTGCATTGTCGCCTGCTGCCTCGGACGCATCATCCTTATCATGCTTGGAATGATGCTTTTTGTGTTCTTTGATATCACGACGGCGCTCGCGTTTATCTCTTCTTAATTCACGACGGTCCTGCCGGCGTTCGCGTTTATCTTTCTTTAATTCTTTGACATCCGCCTTTAAATCCTTTTTATCGCCTTCTTTAATATCTTTCCTGATTTCCCGGCGGTCGCTTCTAACTTCCTTGCGATCATCACGAAGTTCCCGACGATCTCGGCGAATTTCTTTGTGATCACGGTGAATTTCTCCGGCATTTGCCATCACACTGGCGGTTAAACCCAACACAACAACTGCTGTTAATACGTTGCACTTCATAAACCCCTCCTGTTTATTGTTTGTTAATTTCCATTTCAATCCATTCATTCTAAGACGCGGAAAAAATTTCTTTCAATTTGGAAACAGCGACGGTTAATTGGTCGAATGTTCCAAATCTGGACTCGATCACTTTGATGGTATCTTTTTTAAAATACGGCAGGACAGCTTCCAGATGGAAATCACCGCAAAATGGGGCGTTGTGATCGCGCAGGCCTTGAACGCCGTGCAGATGCACGCCGATTAAATCACGGCCATACGCTTTGAGATACTGCTCATGCGGCGTAATTCCCAACCGGCCATTGACCTCGGCGTGCCCAACGTCATGCCAATACCCCATGCCTTGAGAACGATACCTCTCCAAAAACTCGCCTATTTCTTGAAAATTAGGAATTTCCGTCGGGTAATAACGCGTTTCCAATCCGATTTGAATCCCTTTGCTTTGGGCGTAGCGCATCACAACATTCAGACTTTTAATTAACGCCTCCAAATGCGGCCCTTTGATGCGCTCGCGTTCTTTTAAAAGATTCCGGCGGATTTCCTGATATTCAGGTGAATCGCCTTTTCCTTCTTTGTATAAATTCAACAACTCCGGCGACCGGGGATCGCCGAGTTCAATCATGCCCGCGTGAATAACCACAACTTTAGCTCCGGTCCGTGCCGCCGTATCCACCGAATGGTTGGTCCAAACAACCGCGCTTAACCGTTCAGGTTCATCCACCGCCGTCAAGCGGTAATAATTAGAAACATGCCGGGGCGACGGGCGGTCGTTGGGAATTGGTGAAAAATTATGAACACTGGCGCTGCGTATTCCCATGCGCTGCATCAACGGGATCATCGCCTCCACCTGTTCATGCGTCAGGGTATATCCGAATTCAATGGCATCCAGGCCCATATCCTTGACGGACTGGAGCATCTTTGAAACATCCGCGTTATCTTCTTTGGTCCACGGCAATGAAATAGCAATCATATGTCTTTATCTTTCGTTATTTGGCATTAAATTTTTGACGGATTGATAACATCCAACTAAATCGGCCCGAGGACAGTTTTATAGTAATCCATAATCGATTGAAAAGCCTTCGCCGTGACGACACCCAAATAATAAGAGACCACTAACACAATTACGGAAACGACAATCTTTTTGGTCATGCTGTATTTGGGATGAAATATGATTAATGGAAGAGCAAACGGTCCGACGGTGCAAACAGCCAAGATAACGGTTGAAGTTTTAAAATACCAGGGCAGCCCAGCGGTGTCGGCATCTCTCTGAACCGCGGAAACCCTCGGCCTTCCGTCTAGAAATTCGCCGCAATGTTTGCACTTGATGGCATCTTCCTGAATCTCTTCCGCGCAATATGGGCATTTTTTCATGGTGTACTCCTAAATTAAAAAATCCTTACGACTGTTAGATAACCCTCTCATTACCGCCGTCGATGGGAACCTGAGCACCGGTAGTTTTGGAAAAAGCCGGACCCGCCATGACCGCAATTAAACGCGCGACATCCGCGCTTTCAATACTTGTTTTTAAAAGGTTATTCCTCTTATAGGCGTCCACGGAAAGGCCATAGGCTTTGGCTCGTTTGTTTAAAACATCCGCAGTCCACAGCGCCGTATCAAACACCTGATTCGGATGAACCACATTCACGCGAATCCCCTTGGCCGCCCATTCCAGAGCAGCAATTCTGGCGAGCTGAGTTAATCCGGCCTTGGCCACGGAATAAGCCGATGCCCCTGGCCCCGGCGCTGGAACATTCTTGGATCCGACAATCACAACCGCGGGGTCAATGCCCAGGGCCAAATAATCAAAACACGCGGCAAGTAAATTTTGGTGACTGCTTAAATTAACCGCCAGACTTTTCTCCCAGATGTCTTTGGCCATCCCTGCTATTTCACAGCTCGGCGGGAAAATACCGGCATTACTGACCAGAATGTCCAAACCGCCAAAATGAAGAACAACCTTTTCAAGCGACCGCTTAATCTGGTCGGGTTTTGTCAGATCACAGTGCAAAGGCAAAATCGTCTTACACTTAAATAATTCTAATACTTTGGGATCTTGATCAAGCGCCGCAACAGCCGCTCCCTTTTCGCAAAAAGCATTCACGCAGGCCCGTCCGATTCCGCTGGCAGCGCCTGTTACCAAAACAATTTTTCCCTGAAACTCAGCAGCACGCGCGGTTGATTTTAATTTCGCCTGTTCCAGCTCCCAGTATTCCATATCAAAAAGATCTCGCTCACCAAGCGCCTTCCAACCGCCTAATCGTTCAGCCGTTTGAATCGCGCGGATCGTGTGGTTAATGATGTCTGATGCAATCTCAATATCTTTGACCGTCGGGCCAAAACTGATAACACCGCATCCCGGCCACACCGCCCAACGCGGCGCAGGATCTAAACGTTTGTGATGAGACCGCGCGTGTTTTTTAAAATAGCTTTCATAACGCGCCACATACTTTTTCACATCGTGTTTGAAATCTTTACCGATAACCAGCGCCGATTGCTTGGTTCGGATGATATGATCCGGCGTCATCGGTCCCCGCGCGGCAATGGCTTTGACATTCTTTAATCCGGCAAACTGGATATGCTCGCTATCCCGCAAACATCTGGCCATCATCGCGCTGCCTTTGGCCAATGAAATTTCTCGACGCAAAGCCGCCAGAGATTTTAAATCCACTTCTTTTTTTATCGAGGAAAGACGTTTAATCGACGCGTGGCGGGTAAGATATTGTTCGGCCTGTGTCACTAAACGGATCATTTGGGAATAACTTTTCTGTGCGTTGTCATGAAACGTAAAAAGCCCGTGGTTCATCAACAAAATTCCTTCAATGGCATTCCAATCAATCCCCTGCGTCATTTCAAAAACTTTGCGAGCCAAGACAAAACCAGGCATCACATAAGGCACATACAAAACTCTTTTACCGAACACCTCTTTAATCCGCTTTTCACCGTCGGGTGTATTGGTAATCGTCACAATCGCATCGGCATGCGTGTGGTCCACAAATTGGAAAGGAATAACCGCGTGCAAAATCGCCTCGACCGAAGGGGTCGGGGCGTTCGGGTCTAGCATGGCGGCCCGCTGGCCTTTGACCATGGCACTGTCGCTTAAAGACGGCAT
The DNA here is from genome assembly GCA_023247595.1 of Candidatus Omnitrophota bacterium. Next base: position 11,045 of record JAHFGF010000006.1, on the reverse strand, counting down.
CTGTGCCATTTTTAAAAGCACATCCATTTTAACCGGAGCAAAACCAGGGGCATCAATCGTGGCTAAATCCCATCCGCTACCTTTGATATAAAGAATATCTTCCCATTCACCGAAGATATTTTTGACACGAGTCTTGACCGACGTGTTGCCGCCGCCGTGAAGAACCAAATCCGGTTCACGACCCAATAACCGTGAGGTATAAACTCTCATGGCTAGAGGATCATTTTGGAATTTCTTTGCTTCCTTGGTTTCGAAATGATTGTTCATAACTTAGACAACCTTATGCTCCACAATCCGCACGTCACGCTGCGGAAACGGAATTTCAATCTTATTCTTTTGAAGGGTTGCCAAAATATTCTTATTGATGGCAAACTTCACTTCGTAATAATCCTGCTGTTTACACCAAAGGCGGATAAAAATATTAACGCTGGAATCCCCAAAATCCAAAACACCAACCTTGGCGCCGCGGCTGGTAATCACACGGGAATCACTATCCACCACTGCTTTGATAACCCTGATTGCATTCTCCACATCAGTCGCATAACTGACACCGACATTAATATCAACCCGTTTTAACGTTGAAGAATTATGAATAATCTCGCCGATAATATGTTTATTCGGGACAATAATTTTATCGCCGTCAACGGTAATTAATATGGTTCTGGAAAGCGTCATGTCTTCAACTTCCCCGTGCACATTCACGACTTCTATAATATCGCCGACTTTAAACGGTTTGGTAAAAACCAACATAATGCCTGCGGCATAATTGGACAGCGGTCCCTGCAGGGCAAAGCTGGTACCAAAACCAACCACCGACAAACCCGCGATAATGGGCGCGATTTCAATGCCGAATTTGCTCAAGGCCGCAATCGCGGCAAAGATCATCACCAAAAGTTTGACCGCGCCGGCGATGAATTTGGTGACGGTGACGTCGACATTTTTCTTTTTGAGCATATCCCGCGTGATGCGGGCCAAAAAATTGCCGATGAACCAACCAATTGCCAACAGAACCAGGCCGCCCAACACCTGAAAACTGTATTTAACACAGGATTCCATCACCCAATCGAGAATTTTAGACACACTTGAAGCAGCAGTTTGAGCTGACGCTTCAACAGCGCCGGCCTCATGATGTTCCAGAAAAACGGTCAAAAATAATCCCAGTGAAGCAGCTCTTGAAAACAATTGACGCTTAAAAAATTCCCTCATCTCAATACTCCTTTGCTTATTGCGCCTTTATTTTCTTTGTGTCCAACCACTTAAAATCCACCGATTATAGCACAGACAAAACTCTAAAAAACTTTTCATCACCACGAAAAAAAGTTAAAGCTTTTTAAACTCGTCATCAAATAATCCAGCCTCATAAACGGCAAAATACTTGAATACGAATCAGTCCAAGGCCGCCCTTGAGAAAATTTACTGTCAATCGTCAACCAATTCTCATGACGAGAAATCTCCTGAAACATTTCTTCATCCCAGGTAAAATAGATCCAATAAGAACTCGCGGAGTAAAAACCCAGACTTTTGCATCTTTTAAAACTGATATGCGCGCCCACACTTCGCGCCACTCTGGCCATGACCGGAACCAAATCCACATAACGGTTGGACACATGAACCAAAATAACGCCCTTTGGATTTAGATGCGTTTGGTATTCCTTAAATACTTCCTGTGTCAGCAAATGAACCGGAATGGCATCGCCTCCAAAGGCGTCGATAACCATCAAATCATAGGCCCTATCGTTCACCGACTTTAAAGATAACCGCGCGTCTCCGATAAAAATACGTTGGGACGCCCGGCTATTTTTTAAAAACGTAAACTTTTCGTGGGCAATTTTATTGACCTCCGGATCCAATTCAAAAATATCCAAAGCTTGGCCTTCTTTAAAATAGGACGCAATCGACCCTGTGCCAAGCCCGACTAAGGCGACCTGGGAATAACGCAGCCCGCTATTTAACATCACATCCCAAATCCCTGACTGCGGGCCGTAATACGTGATCGGTTTTAGATGATCAGCGGCGGAAAGGAACTGTCCGCCGTGAAGAGTCCGCCCATGATAAAGCCACCGGACATCATCGGAATCGACAACTTCATGAATGCCGTAATAATTGCGGACTTTCCAGGTATGGTCCGTTGCCTTGAGGTCCCACATCTTTTCCTGGACCGGCGTTGAAATCAGCAATATCAAAAGGCTGACTATAATCCCGTAACGGAATCCGTTTAAATAACGGTATGTTTTCCATGTTAAGAAAAAAAGCGCCGCGACGGCCAAAAGATTGAAAGAAACAAAATAAGCGCTCCACACATAACAAAGCAGATTCAAATACAAAATAATCCGCAAGGCCCGGGAGGAAAACAACGGTTTTGAACGATCATAAAACAGCGATAAGGAAATTGTCACGAGCGCGCAAAGATATTCCACCATAGAAACAGAAATGAGCGGAATAATCCATGTCGTAATGACCCCTCCTAAAAAACTTCCGAGCGATATGAAAAAATAAAACCGCGTCAAATCTCCATCGTTCTCGGGTTTGGAACGAATCAATTGGTTCTGACAAAACATGCACAGGCAAAATAAAACGCCGAGCAGGATGGAAAATTCGATGAGCGGAGGCAGGTCATATTTCTGGATGAAGAAATAATAAAGCGCGGACAGGCCGATGACCGAAGAAATTCGTGTGATCATCCACTGCGGGCACCAGGGATTTTTCTTAAAATTTAAAACAAACGACAACAGATAAATGCTTAAAGGAAAAACCCAAAACAACGGCACCGGCGGCAGCTCATAGGTGATGAGGTTATTGACGGAAAGAAAAATCATCGAACCGCCCGCGCCTAAAAGCACCCAGCGCGCCAGACGGGAGCGTTCAATCGTCTTTGAAGGGCTTACCGCCGCCGTATCTTTCTCAACCGGCACCCAGAAAAAAGCAGCGATGTTGACAACCATAAGAACACAATACAAAAATCTCCAAAGCGTCAATTGCTGGGATAGGTCCAAAAAAAGTTCAATACAAAAAGGATAACTAAAAAGCGCGGCAAAAGATCCGATATTCGATACCGCGTATAAATGATACGGATTCAACCGTTCCGCCAGATGCGAACGCGACAGCCACATCTGGGTTGCAATACTCATCGTCGATAACACAAAAAAAACCGGGCCAATGGTGTAGGCCAAACGCAAAAACACGTCAATGACAAGAGGCAAGGAAGCATTAACAAAAACCGCGTTTAATTCCCGTCCCGGGAAAAACAAAAGCGGAAAAAATAATAAGCCCAAATGCAGATAGCGATACCGCGCCCAACCCAGCACGCCGATAAAATGGTGCGCAAACCAATATCCCAACAACAGCACCGCTTGAAAAAAAACAACGCACGCCCCCCACACCAAATAACTGCCGCCGTAACCGGGAAGAAAAACCTTGGCAATGATAAATTCAATTTCAAACAATAGAAAAGCCGCCAAAAACGTAATCAAACCCAAAACAATCGTCCCCATGCGGCTAATCCTTTAAGGTCACGGTTTTTGTTTGAGATGCGATGCTTTGAAAAAAATCTCTGACGCTGGCGTCCAACAGCACATGCCGTCGTTCAATGGGCTGCTTTAAAACAATTCCCTCCAGCGTCGTACAGCGGCTAAGGGCCACATACAATTGTCCGTAGGCAAATGTTCCGCGCCCCAAATCTAAAATCACTTTTTCAAACGTCTTGCCCTGAGCTTTATGAATGGTGACGGCCCACGCCAATTTAATGGGAAATTGCGAAAAATATCCCACCACCCGGGAGGAAAGCGATTCAATGTCTTCGTCATAATAAAATTGAAAAATCTCCCACGTGAAACTATTGATATCCACATCCAAACCGTTGGCCAGCTTCACCATCACAATATCTTTTCCATCGGGATCGGGAAAAATCTCAATGACTTTACCAATGGTTCCATTGACCCAGCGCTTTTCAGGGTCGTTGGTGAGCATCATCACTTGGGCGCCAATTTTTAATTCAAGTAGCTGCTGGGTAGGCAGATTTTTCTTTTCAAATTCCCCTGATATAGTTCCGGTATATTTATAAACCTCGCCCGGCAATTGCGACAGCTTTTGACTGTTAATTTTTTCCGCCAGGTCATTGGTTGTTGTCAGAGAAACAAAGAAATCATCCTGCTTGTAATCATCCACTCCCCTTTGAAACCGGGCGTTTAAAATTTTCAAATCGTCAGCCGTCAAATTATTGTGCCGAATAGCGTTAAGAATTTTGATAAACCGCTCATCTTTCTGACGGTAAATCTCCTTGAGTTCCAGCACCTGAAATTCAAAAAGTTCAAAAACTTTGGCGCCGAAAAAATACGAAGTTTTGTATACGGTTTTAAAAATAGTCTGTTCATCAAAACGGACAACCGGCGGCAGTTGATATAAATCGCCAAAGAAAACCATCTGCACCCCGCCGAAAGGCAGCGAAGGTTTCGGCCCGTGCAGGCGCAGGAACATGTCGATGCAGTCCAAAAGATCCGCGCGCACCATGGATATCTCATCAATAACCAAAGTCTCTAACTTCGCGTACAGTTCGCGTTTTTTCTTGATGACATAAATTTCATCCACCGTATCCGGCGTAATATCGGGACGGAACATAAAAAACGAATGAATGGTCTGCCCTTTCACATTGATTGCCGCGACACCGGTGGGCGCCAGGACAGCAATTTTTTTCTGAGTGCGGTGACGGAAATATTGAAGGAGGGTTGATTTCCCAGTACCAGCACGGCCGGTGACAAAAACATTGGTACGGGTATTTTCGATTAATTCAAAGGCTGAGGAGAATTCCTCATTAAAATCCAGATGACGGAATCTTTCAATATGTTCGGCAGGATTGACACTCATGCGTTGGGCTTCAAAATCATTGAACGTTTAACAATAAGTTGACGAAACAATTACTTTTCAATCGCGTTAACAATTTTACGCTGAAGGATTTGATGCACGCGCGTATTTTCTTTTCTTGTCGTTTTTACTTCAATCAAAGTCGCCCCATCCCGGCCTAAAGACTGCTGATAAGCGCGGACAAAATCATTCGCGCTCTTCGGATGGACATAAGTTAAACCGAACATGCCGGCCGCCTGTTCAAAGGTCAACCCATGCGGTGTCCCAAAAAATTTCTCAAACACGTCCTGGGAATTAGCAATGGGAAGAAACGAAAAAATACCGCCGCCGTCATTATTTAAAACAACAATCACCATTGGTTTCTTAAGATGTTTACTCATCGCCAGCGAATTCAAATCATGCAGCAGGGCCAAATCGCCAATCATAAGCGTGACAGGTTTATCCGCGCCCGCGTTTATTCCGCACGCGGTGGCAACCAACCCGTCAATACCGCTCGCCCCGCGATTGCCGTGCGCATCAATAACATTCCCTTTAAAATCACCGTAAAATTCCATGTCCCTGATGGGCATGCTGTTGGCTAAAAACAAAATTGAATCTTGGGGAATATGTTGGGAAATCAAACGGGCCGCAAGCGGTTCAGTGATGGTTGATTCCTGGGTCGAAAAAAAATCTTCCATAGCATCATCGGCCCTGCGATTGGCCTTGATTAAAGCTTGCAGCGTCGGGCTAAATTTTCTTGGTTTAAGCTGACGGTTTGCCTGTTCACAAAAAACCGCTACCGGCGCCTCAATGCGCAGGCTTACTTGATGCAGCGGATCATTTCTTAACGGATGATTAAGAACCATCACGTATTCTTTGGGTACCAGTTTTGAAGCGAATTCATAATAACGTTTGGACGTCATACGTCCGCCCAGATGAAGAATACCGTCGAATGATTTTCCGTTAAGAACTTTTGATGACAATAAAATTTGATCAAAATAATAGACGATATGTTCGTCGGCATGACCGAAGCGCAACCCCGAAGAAGCATCAGCAAACACCGGCCAGCCCAAATGTTTGGCTAACGATAACACCGCTTTTTGCTCTGACTTATCGCCAACTTTTCCAACCACAATCAAACCGTTTTTAATGTTATCGATACGCCGAACAACGGTTTTTATATCAAGCGTAGGGGCAGGTTTTAAACCTGCCCCTACGTTGATATATCGCGTATACGGCTCATCCGACTTAATCCATGAATTAATGGTTTTAAGATAACCATTAAAATTTTCACCGGTCTTAACCGGCGCGAGCGGATCGCGGAACATGCAATTCACATGCGCCACACCCGACGGATTGCGCGCGGCCTGATAAACCGCCTGATCAATCGTTGTTAAAACAACCTCCGGCTTAATCTTCACATCCGGACACGGCAAATCCATTTGAACTTTCGTGTATTTCCCAAACAATCCGACCTGGTCAATAGTCTGAACCGCCCCGGTATGCCGCAATTCCGGCGGACGGTCGGCTGTCAAAACGATAAGCGGAAGTTTTTTCTTGGAAGCCTCAATCACAGCGGGATAAAAATTGGCGCCCGCGGTTCCCGACGTACAAATAAGTACAGCCGGCTTTCTTTGGGCGCTGACAAATCCAAGCGCGTGAAAGGCCAAACCGCGTTCATCATAATGAATGAAATGCCTGGCCTTCGGATGCCGCGCGGCCGCAACCGTCAAAGGAGCTGACCGCGATCCAGGAGCGATGCAAAAATATTCAACCCCGCAGCGAACAAGCTCGTCGATGATTAAGGAAGACCAAAGGTAATTGATACTGGGAGAATTAATAGTCATAAAATTACAGAGCACAAGGACGCATGAGTGCAAGCACACAGAAAGATATGCGCTCCTGTTGCCTGTGTACATGTGTTCGTGTGTACCAATATGTTTTCATACGCTAGGTGTACCCTTGCTAATCCTTCGCGTTTAATACGCGCAAAAAATTTCCGATCTTATGCTCAATCTCTTGCCATTCATCCTTAGCCGTTGAGCCTTCCACAATGCCGGCCCCGGCGTAAACTGTCATCTGCCGGTCGTGAACCATGGCCGAACGAATGGCCACGACAAATTCTGTTTGGTCAATCCCCACATAACCGATAGCTCCGGTATACCAGCCGCGGGAAAAACCTTCGAGGTCTTCAATAATTTCCAGGGCTTCATCCGTCCCAACACCGCCCACCGCGGGCGTTGGATGCAGCGACGCAAAAATCTCTTCATCATGGATATCATCGTTAAGTAAACCATGAAAACGCGTCCGCAGATGATGGCCGTTGGGAACGCTTAAAATTTCCTGGGGATGAACATCGAGTGTTCGGCACAGCGGTTTTAAAGCATCCTCGATCATACGCACAACAACCCGATGCTCATGCTGTTCTTTACCGGATGATTTTAATTCGCCTTTAAGACGATGATCATCGGACTCACTTTTACCACGCGGCCGCGTTCCGGCCAGGGCTTCGCTTTCAACCGCATTTTGCGAACGGATAAATAATCTTTCAGGTGACGCGCCCAAAAACATCCGGTCAGCGCTGAATTGAAAACAAAAATGGTAACTGTTGGGGGTAACATTTTTGAGTTGCCGCGCAATCAGCCAAGGATTGAGAGGCCGGTTAAAATCAAAACGTGTCCGACGGGCAAGCACAACTTTTTCGCAGACCTTCTCACGGATTTCGCTTAAGACCGTTTGGATATTGCGCCGCCAGGCATCCTGAGTGGGTTCATCCCGACGGGATTCAAGCTTGACCGCGACATCCTGCAATTCTTTACCGTCCCAGCGCAACCCCTCTAACTCATGTAAAACCGTTTCGATGGACTTTGTCTCCTGCCCGTGCTGAATGATGTTGCAGGCAAAAATCATAAGCCCGTCTTTGGCCGCCACTTCAAATTGAGGGATCACAAATTTATACGCATGAAAATGCATCCATTCCCGTCCCAAATTTTGCGCGTCAAAACAAAACCCGCCGTAAAATTGCAGACGTTTAAATTCCGGACGCAGATACAATCGCAGACGTTGAAAAATTTTTGCAATTGATTCATGGTCATCGCCTGAAACACAAATGGCCTCGCCAACCCCGGCAATCGCGTATTGCCCGGTTTGATGAGACCCATAAATTTTTGTCTTGGATGATTGTTGAGACAGCCAGGATAATAAATCAATCCCCTGCACAAAAATCTCGATGCGCCTAACAGCCGGTTCTTTATAACAGCTATCCGTCTGAGCGAGAGCCTTGAGCTCTTTGGCCATAAGCGTTTGAGCGTCAGCAAAGGAACAAACTTTGTCAGGAGTATTAATGGTCATAATATTAAAAAGGAGTCGTGTCGCGCTTTTTACTTTTCCGCCGCATAAATCGTGGCAACTCCGCCGAACAATGGTATCGCCTGCACCTGCGCAAATCCCATCTGCTTTAAAATTTTGCAGAACCGGTCGCCATAAGGAAACTGTTCAATGGTCTGATTCAAATATTTATACGCTCGATAATTTCCAGAAAATAAAAATCCGACGAGCGGCACAACAAATCTGAGATAAATAATATAACCCAACCGTATGAACAAATTCGACGGCATGGAGAATTCCAGAATAAGCGTCTTGCCGCCAGGCTTTGTGACCCGGTACATCTCCATCATGACCTGCCGCAAATCCGGAATATTGCGGATGCCAAAAGAAATGGTTAAGACATCAAAGGTACTGTCTCCAAACGGCAATTGCTGGGCATCCCCGTTTTGCAGGATAATTTTTTTCGCAAAATCTTTTTGGGCAACTTTTTCTCGGCCAATCTTAAGCATTTCATCCGCCATATCCAGCCCAATGGCGCTATAAATATTTGGTCTGGCCTCAACCGCCGCGATGACCACATCCGCCGTACCCGTGGCTAAATCCAGCATATGCAGTGTTCTATCGGCCGGAATCTGGTCAATCATTGTCTTGCGCCAGCTTAAGTCCATACCCAACGACAAAAGACGGTTGAGAAAGTCATAACGGCTGGAAATTAGATTAAAAATCTTCCAGGATTCTGTTTTTGGAAAAATGAGCTGATCCGATGGCATAGTCTTATGATTTAAGGTTTATGGACAGGGATATGCTACCACATCCGACGAGACATAGCAAAATGAAAACCGTTTCCCAAGAAAAATCAGCGCGACAATTAATGATGTTCGCTTAAGAAGCGTTCCGCCTCAAGCGCGGCCATGCAGCCGGTTCCGGCGGAGGTGATGGCTTGGCGGTAGACTTTGTCCTGCACGTCTCCGGCAGCAAAGACGCCTTCAACGGAAGTATGCGTTGTGCCCAGTTTGGTTTTGATATATCCCGCTTCATCCAGCGACAGCTGGCCGTCCAAGAATGGCGTATTAGGCTGATGGCCGATGGCATAAAACAATCCGCCCGCTTCAAGCGTCGAGCGCTGAGCGTTGAGCGTTGATTGAATCACAATTCCTGAAACAACTTTTTCTCCCGTGACCTCAACCGGCACGGTGTGAAACATAATTTCAATCTTCGGATGATTTTTGGCGCGGTCCTGCATGACCTGAGAAGCGCGCAGCACATCGCGCCGGACAAGCATAATAACTTTGCTGGCGAATTTTGTGAGATACGTCGCCTCTTCAACAGCGGAGTCTCCTCCACCGACGACCACAAGCACCTTGTTACGGAAAACCGGCAGCGCCCCGTCGCAGACCGCGCAGGCGGAAATGCCGCGCTGCCACAGACGTTCTTCTCCAGGAAGATTCATGCGTTTGGCAGTTGCTCCGGTTGCGATGATTATTGCTTTGGTTTCTATAATCTCTTCGCCGATAAATACTTTAAACGGCCTTTTGGACAAATCAACTTTATCCACTGTTTCCGTCTTGATGCGCGTGCCGCAATGAATGGACTGCTCGCGCATCATGTCCATGAGCGCCGGACCGGATACTCCTTTAGGAAAACCGGGATAATTTTCAACTTCCGTAGTTGTCGTTAACTGTCCTCCGGCGACAACTCCGGCCGCGAACAAACCTTCATACATGAGCGGATTTAATTTGGCGCGCCCCGCGTAAATCGCCGCCGTATGTCCCGCAGGACCGGAACCGATAATGATCACGTTTTCCATATCGCTCCTTCAAGAATAATTGAATTCAAAACTTTGATCCCCAGAGCCCAGCCCCCAGGTTCCCAGAAAGCCAACATCCCAGGATTCCAATTTTCTCGGAATTCCTGGGATGCTGGGGTTCTGGGATACTGGAGAACCTTTATTTCTTTTATATATCAAAAGCATCCAATATTTTTGTCGGATCCTTTTTAGTTGCTGTTAACGTTTGATCAATAAGAATCTTGTCATAACGCGGCTTATTTTTATCCTGATAAAATAATCCAAAATACCGCCGGTCACTTAACGCATATTTAAAAGCGCCTTCAAGACTTGTCGGGTCATGTTCAATAACCTCGGCCTTATCTGCCAGGCGTTTATCCGCCGGGATGCCGCTCGCGTGATTTAAAAATGAAAACCACGACGACGTTTTATAATCAAACCCGTTGGGGTCAAAATGCGGACAGCGCTGGGAAATATGCACAAAGGCAAATCCCGGATGGTCAAAAGCCACTTTTAATGTACTGGCCAAATGATCCGGGATCCAGTCCGCGGTTGAGGCCACAAATGACGCGCCCAAACCCAAAGCGACACGCACCGGATTTAAGGGATCAATGTAAGTCCCCCTCGGCTGGGTCATTGTCGGATGCGATTTTCTCGTGGTGGGTGATGTTTGATTTTTGGTGAGCGCGTAAAGCTCATTGTCATACATCATAAACACGCATTTGAAATTTTTGTTAATGCCGTGGATCAAGTGATTACCGCCGATACTCATGGCGTCCCCGTCGCCGGCATGGACAAAAAGATTCAATTCCGGACGGGCCAGCGCGACACCGAGCGCGAGCGTGATAGGTCTTCCGTGAATGCCGTGCACGCCGTACGTATTAAAATAATTCGGAGCGCGGCCTGAGCATCCGATTCCGGAAACATTAACGGTCTGATCCGGCCTCATTTGTTTGTCCACCATGAACCGTTTAAGCCCCATGATGATGCCGAAATCACCGCAGCCCGCGCACCAACGCGGATTTTCGGTATTCAAATCCTTAATCGTGAGCGGCTGGCCAGATGCGCCTGCCGTTTGTTCTTGGGTCGGTGTAAT
>JAHFGF010000116.1 GCA_023247595.1 Candidatus Omnitrophota bacterium | reverse complement strand
GAACATTGGAATTCTCAACCGCTCCTTCTTGCGACAGCGTGTTCTGTGACTCCAAAGAAACAGCGGATGCCTGAACCTGCGCCTCTAGAGAAAGTTTTTGTTTACGCAATACTTCTAGTCGCTGGGCTGCAGCAAAAAGCCCCTGTTTCTTTTCTTCAATGGACGCATTTAAACTCTGCCATTTTTTCTGCGCCTTTTGTTTATCTTCCTGGGCCTGCTGGATTTTTCTGTTGAACCATTGATCCGTCCATTCAATCAACACCTTCGATTGTTTGGACGCTTCCTGCGTTTTAACAAATGAAATCATCTGATCCGCGGCCGAACGTTCATTAGCGCCCTGTTTGAAATCCGCATCTTGCGATAAACCCAACAATGGATCCTGACTCGCGTCAATACTCTGCTTAACCAATTGATCAGTTGTCGCGATCACCAGAAACCCGTCGATAAAAGCGTAACTGGGTTTTAAAATATTAATGAGCGGAACCGAAACAAAATTCACCGTGACGTTACGGTATTCCTCTTTCTGCATAATCGTTAACGGTGTCGTGGCAATCTTACGCAAAATTTGGTCCACTCCCTGCTCGTCCTTAACCTTTAAAATCATTGCAAGCTTAGGAACAGGAAACAACCCGCGGGTATCAACCCCTTGAAAAATCCACGCAAAACCACGGCCCAAAACAGGAAGGATATCATCTTCCATGGTTAGACCCCAAGTGTGTTCAAGGCCTTCTAACGGATTTTTAACTGCAGCCGGAGACCCGGCAGACTGCTGCAGCCTTATTTTTAAATCCTCATAAAGTTCTGTAAAGTCCAGACAGCTGTTCCACTGATAGATCATGACATCTTTCGGAATCAATTGGATAGTCGGATTATTAATACTCACGCAATGATTCAAACGTTTAAGCGCGGGACTGCTCTTGGAGGCGTCAAAATGAACAAGCCATTTGAACCGCAAAGGCATATCCACCTTCAAAGTTCCTCCGGCTGTTTGGATGCCATCGAATCCGGCAAAAAGACTATCCAAATGTTCCTGCACAGCCACGTCATCCCTATCGGAATGTTCATCCGTTTCAATTTTCTCCTGGAGCATAGCCAGCCAATACTTTTTTAAATACTCCTTGAGGGCCGTCATATCCAAAACAATTTCCCCGTCGGATGCATCATAAAAACGATCCGCCAGCGCCGTGTAATTCGGATCATTCTTCAGAGAACCATCACGCATGTTCATTGAATCGATAACCCGCCGCAAAACGCGTTCATCCACACTTAAAACTAACAAATCATTAACCCGCATATAAAAAATCGTGACTCCAGAATTTTTCAGCTTAATCGATGTCACGGTTACTTTTTGATACCGCTTCGAAGAAGTCTCCCACTCTTTGCTGAATTGATTCCAAACACCGCCCAGCAGCTGAGTGACTTGAGCTCCCTGGTCAGGACGCACGACAACCAGCAACCCGGAAAAATTAACAGGCCAATCTCCATTGGAAAAACCATCCAGCGCGGGATAAAGCGCGACCGCGACTTCCCTGGAAAGGAACTGTTTAAAAAATGGACTGTCGATCATCTCTTTGATACTTTTGCGGGTCAGCTTGTATTCTTCAATCTTCTCAGGACTAAATCCCTCCTGCTCCATCAAACCAGACATATTGATATTGAGCAACTGGGAGAAAAATTTTGACGAACGCAAATCACGAATAATCTCTTCGAGGCGTTCGACGCGCGCATAAGCCATCGCTCTAGCTGGAACAACGCTGGTTATGGGCAGAAACTTTGGCCGAAGCCAGACATAAGCTGCCACCATAACCACAACGGCAACTCCCCCAACAATAACCCATTTCCCATAATTCTTACTCATGACAACTTGCGCGGGTGAAACTGTATCATCTGATTTTGAAGAACGATTTGGCATTTTCCGTTAAGCGCTCAAGCGCTTCCTCTTGGTTGATATTTTTAAGTTGCGCGTAAGCGTTTAAAGTTTTCCAAACATCCTTTGGTTCGGCCTGAAATCCTTCATCCGGCTGATTATGAAGCCCCGCGCTTTCATCAATAACTGCGGGGCGGAATCCTAAGGGAGTCCCGTCAGGGACGGGACGAACCGCAGGATAAAACACCGGGCTGTCTGTTTCGATAAGCGTTCTTTCGATGGGAGCATGAACCATCGCCTCTCTCGACTGAGGACTGTAAGCAAGGCTTGGAGAGCAGGAAACATAAAAACCCGCCTTTAATATTTCCGCGAGAATATCAACCGGCCCGCTGTACCAATGAAACAGCGCTTGTTTAATTCCAGCCGCAACAGTCATATCCAAACAATCCCGCCACGCCCCACGGCTGTGAATAATAATCGGCAGGTTAAATTCACCGGCAAGCTCCAGGTGTTTCTGAAAACAATCGCGCTGCTTCTTTTTTTCGTCATCATTTTTTCTGGCCCATTTATACCAATAATCCAGACCCGTTTCACCAATCGCGACAGCCTCTTTGATCTGCGAACGGATGAATTGAAACGTTTCAGGCAATTCATCTTCTTTGATCTCGCCGGGATGAACGCCCAAGGCGGTGTGGATGCGAGGTCCAAAACCAATTTTTTTTAACTCAAGATTACGTTTGATGGCTTTAAGATCCGTTGAAACAGCCACAATATCCGACACACCGGCATCAAGAGCTCTTCTCAAAGCATTTTCAACGTCGGGAACATGATCTAAATGGGCATGAGTATCGATGATGGGCATAGGAGAATTATACCTTCGTACTATCAATCACAAAAGTCACCGGGCCGTCATTGACTAACGCCACATCCATCATGGCCCGGAAGCGGCCGGTTTCTACTTTAAAATTTTTCGCCTTTAATTGTTCAATAAAATCAAGATACAGCGCTTCTCCTTTTTGCGGATCTGCGGCCATATCAAAAGAAGGCCTGCGGCCTTTGCGGCAATCTCCGTAAAGCGTGAATTGCGAAACAACGAGAAAAGCACTCTTCATTTCAGCCGCGGAAAGGTTCATCTTGCCGTTTTCATCTTCAAATATTCTTAGCTCAGAAACCTTTTCAACCAGCACATTCACATCCGCCCGCGTATCCTCTTTACCTACACCCAAAAAAATAAGCATCCCCGCCGCAATACGTCCAACAACAATTCCATCGACGGCAACAGATGCTTCTTTGACTCTCTGAATAACAACACGCATAATTTATTGTGATTATAAAGAGACAGTATATAAGCGTCAACCAATAAAACCCTTTCCGCTCTAATAACTAATAATAATTAATAAGAGGTCAAATTGACAACCCTATGCATTTATGTTAGAACAAGAAATCTTTAATCCTAGATTTTCCAAGAAAAGCGGAAGTTAACGCCGTTGACGTCGACCAAATAAGGACGGCGAATAATCAGGATTAACATGAAAAAACTTATGGATTTCAAATCAACTCTAGAAAAATACGAATTCCCCCCTGAGGCTATCAAAGCATTAACCGCATCCGGCATTCAAACACTTCATCCGCCGCAGGCTGACGCGATTAAAAAAGGAGTTTTGGAAAAACAAAGCCTGGTCATGGCCGTTCCAACCGCGGCTGGAAAAACCCTGATCGCTGAACTTGTGATGATTAAATCCATCCTGCATCATCAAGGCAAATGCCTCTACATTGCCCCGCTCAAAGCGCTGGCATCGGAAAAATATCAAGACTTTAAAAATAAGTTTGAACCCCTCGGCATCAAAGTGGGCATTGCCATCGGCGATTTGGATTCTCCAAGCAAGTTTCTCAGCCGGTATCAAATCATCGTGGCAACCGCCGAGAAAGTCGACTCCCTTCTTCGATCCAGAGCCCAATGGCTCATCGAATCTTTATCAGCTATTGTCCTGGATGAAATTCATTTTATTAACGATGAGTCACGCGGGCCAACGCTGGAAATATTAATAACGCGCATCAAACAGCTCAATCCCAACATTCAGTTTCTCGCCTTAAGCGCCACCATTAAAAACGCCGATGAAATTGCTGGTTGGCTCAACGCCAAACTGACCTACAGCCAATGGCGGCCGATTCCTCTTCGGGAAGGCGTTTTTTACAACGACCGCATCATGTTTGATAACAGCTCGATTAAAATCCTCAAAGAAGAAGCGCCGGATGATGTCAGCAAACTTTGCCTGGACACCATCCGCGGCGGCGGACAGGTTTTGGTGTTTGTGAATTCCAGGCGCTCTGCCCAGGCCTGCAGCCGAGAAGTCAGCAAGTCCATTGTCAAAACGATTAAGCCTGAAGACAAAGCTGTTTTAAAGACCATTGCTGAAGAAATTGAAAGCGATCCCGACTCAACCAAAGTCTGCAAAAAACTCGCAGACACCATCCGTATGGGCGCGGCCTTTCATCATGCCGGATTAAAACCCAAACAGCGCCAGCTCATCGAAGATTTTTTCCGGCGCAATGTAATTAAAGTCATCTGTTCCACCCCAACCCTGGCAGCAGGCGTCAATCTTCCCGCCCGACGGGCTATTATAAGAGACACCAAACGTTATGCCGGCGGCGTTGGTTCTGTTTACATCCCGACTTCGGAATACAAGCAATGCGCCGGCCGCGCGGGCCGGCCGCAATACGATGACCATGGCGAGGCAGTCCTGATAGCCAAATCATTGACTGAATCGCACGCGCTGTTCGATAAATTTATTCTAGCGGAACCAGAACCGGTATTTTCAAAACTCGGCCACGAAAGTGTGCTTCGCATCCATGTCCTTTCTTCCATCGCGGCCGGCTACGTTCACGACATTAACGGCATGCTGGAATTCATCAGCCACACCTTTCTTTCCTATCAGAAAAAAACGCCCAACCTGATTGAACTCATCGGCAACATCTTTGAATTTCTTCACGAAAAAAATTTCATCGAGAAAAGCGGGTTTCGATATTTCGCCACACCTTTCGGCAATCACACCAGCCGACTTTATATCGATCCACTAACCAGCCTCACCTTAAGAGACGGCCTTAAAAAAATCCACGAAGGAAAATCATTCTCTCACGTCGGATTACTGCACCTTTTGACCTGCTGTCCGGACAGCGAACTATTAAGCGTTGGAAAAGTGGATTATGAACTTCTCGAAGAATTTTCGGCCAAGTGCGAGGATGAACTTGTTTTAACGGAAAACGATGTCGCCATGCTGGAAGACATGTACACCTATTACTCGACGATTAAAACCACCTGGATGCTGGATCAATGGATTGCGGAAGAAAAAGAAGAGACTATCTGCGACTCATTTGGTATCGGCCCGGGGGACATTTATCGTCACATTGAATCCGCGCAATGGCTTTTGCACGCGGCCGGATTGATTGCCGAATTATTTCAATACAAAAAAATAACCTTTACGCTTGAACACCTGCGCAAGCGCATTCAATACGGCATTAAGGAAGAACTTTTGGAATTAGTATCCCTCAAAGGCGTTGGCCGTGTCCGCGCCCGGCACTTATTTCATAAAGGGTATAAAAATTTTACCGACCTGAAATTCAT
>JAHFGF010000115.1 GCA_023247595.1 Candidatus Omnitrophota bacterium | reverse complement strand
CCACAACCAGCGCTTCGGGAAAATAAAACTTGGCCTTGTTGGCTAAATAACCCGTGCCCGTGCCGACATCAAGAATTTTTGAGCACGGTTTATCCATCACTTTCCTGACTAATTCGCGCCCAATCTCTTTATGAAGGCTCGAAAGCACTTCATAGTTCATGGCCGCGTCAGAAAATGACTGACGGATTCTTTTTTGAATGGCTTGCCACATACGCGCAGTTCTAGCTAGGGATCACAAGTGCACAGGTACACATGAAAGACTCAAGTAATCCAACTTGTGCATGTGCTCCTGTGTACCTGTGCTCTTGTGTACCCTCGCTACGACATTAAGAACCCTTCCAATAATTCGTTAAACTCTTTCGGCTTTGTTAAAAAAGGAAAATGCCCGACGCCGTCGAGATAATCAAAATTAGCGTGAGGCAACATATCTTCCATCCATTTCATGGCTGTTACAGGCACAATATAATCTTCTGTCCCGTTGATAAATTGAACCCGGCAATTGATATGGGCCATCAAATCCCTGGCATCTTCTTTCTCGATGATCTCAAGAAAGTTCATCAACGCTTCCCGTTTAGGCACGGTATCCGATTTATGAAATTTCTTGATCCACTTAAAACGTTCCGACTCCCGGTCATTGCGCGAAAAGAGCGACCGACAAAAGATATCCAGGATGGACGCGTAATCGCCGTCAAACTGCTGGCTCAATTTACGGATCCGTTCAACGTCCAATCCGGCCGGGTAAGATTCTGTCTTGGCGAATTTCGCAAGCGCCCCGACAAAGCTCAATCGAGCCACACGCCATGGATCAATTTTCAATAAATATAAACCAACCAAACCTCCGAAAGAACTGCCCACCACATTTACCTGCTGAGCGCCGAGATGTTCAAGAATAAAGTTGATATCAAACGCCATGTCAAGCAGACTCACCGGCTGCCAAGCGCTTTGACCGTGACCGGGAAGATCTACAGTGATGACCCGGTACGAAGACTTAAAATGCTCCGTCTGATCAGCCCATAATCGCGAACTGACCCCGAACCCGTGGATAAACAAAATCGATTCACCGTCGCCGGTAACATCGTAATTCCAGTTAAGTCCACGTGGAGTTATTAAGAAAGACATCTTGGTCCGTTATGAAATGAATTGAAATTGAGAAATTACGAAATTAAAAACTGGCCTCATTGAGAAACTTTTAAATAATTTCGTAATTTTCGATTAATTTCAACCAATTTCTATTTTGTCCTTGTTAAGTTTAATTCTTTTCCAGTCTTCTCAAAAGCATCGATCAACCGGTCCAAATCTTCCCGCGTATGCGTCGCCATCACCGTAACACGCAGGCGCGATGTATGAACCGGCACCGTAGGCGGACGAATGGCCTGCACAAAAAAACCATACTCCAATAATTTTTTAGAAAATGCCACGCATAAAGCCGCGTCTTTAATCAGGACAGGAATGATCGCTGTTCGCGAATCCATCGTATCTAATCCTAAATTTTTTAATCCCTGCCGAAGATAATCCGCGTTAGACGCAAGTTTTTTCCGGCGGTCATGATCCTGCGAAATAATTTTTACCGCCTGAATACCAGCCGCGGCCACCGACGGCGGAAGGCCTGTCGTATAAATAAAACTCCGCGCCTTATTAACCAGCACATCAATTACTGCTTTCGACCCGCAGACATACGCGCCAAAGGTACCGGCGGCCTTTGACAATGTTCCCATTTGAATATCAATCTGGCCTTCAAGCCCCAATTGTTCAACTAATCCGCTTCCGTTTTTTCCCAATACTCCGAAGGCGTGCGCTTCATCAACCATCACAAGCGCATCATACTTTCGGGCTAAAGCCACAATTTCCTTAAGCGGCGCGCAATCACCGTCCATACTAAAAACACTGTCTGTGACAATGACTCGACGGCGGTATTGACTCGCTTTCTTTAAAATCTGCTCAAGAGCTTCGATATCCTTATGCGCATACCGCTTGCAGTCCGCCCGGCTCAGGACAATCCCGTCAACAATCGAAGCATGATTCAGTTTGTCAGAAATAATTAAATCATCTCGCCCAAAAAGTCCGGATATGATGCCGACGTTGGCCATATAACCTGAAGAAAACAAAAGGCATTTTTGAGTCTTCTTGAATTCAGCCAAACTCTCTTCGAGTTTTCTGTGAGACTCCATATTTCCGCAGACCAGGCGGGATGCCCCGGAACCAAAACCTTCTGTCTTTAAAGATTCAACCGCCGCATTTACAATGCGCGGATCATCAGCCAGTCCCAAATAATTATTGGAACAAAAATTAAGGACCTTCTTCCCCTGCAAAACAATTTCTCTGTCCTGCGGACCAGAAAGATCACGCAGATTACGACGCAAACCTTTTTCAGATAACGTCTCCAAGTCATGTTCAAATAAAAAAGTCTTGGCCATCATCGCAACTGCACCACATCCCCTGCCATTTTTTTAACAATCACGCCCGAGTCCTGCCTAATCAAAAGCCCGCCGTCGCTGTCAATGTCAATCGCAAGCCCTTCCGTAACGCTGGCTGGATCAGTGACTCTCACCCGTCTTCCCAAGGTATAAGCCCTGTCCTTCCACGCCGCAAGCACATCATCAAATTTACCTTTGGTACTTTTAAGATACCAGCTCTCAAATGAACGCAGTATGTCCTGAAGGATTTGGACTCTGGAAAAATTTGTATCGAATTCATTGCGCAAGGACGTCGCCCCGTCGATTAACTGGCTGGGCGTATGATTGACGTTTAATCCAATGCCGATCACCACAAATTTCATTTGGTCAACTTCCGCGCGCAATTCCGTGAGAATTCCGCAAATCTTTTTATTCTTAACCAATAAATCATTGGGCCATTTAATGACCGCTTTAACACCCGAACATTTTTCCACGGCCTCAGCCACTGCAACGGCGCTTAACAATGTCAGCTTTGCCAAATCCGACGGCGACAATTTAGGACGCAGAATGATAGAAAAATAAATGCCTTTATGTTTGGCCGAAACCCAGCTGCGCCCCAAACGTCCGCGGCCTTTGGTCTGCATTTCAGCGCACACAACAGTGCCTTCCGGCAAACCTTCCATTCCTAATTTAAAAGCCTCATCCATCGTCGATCCCAGAGAGTCAAAATAAAAATATTTACAACCCATGACTTTGGTATGCAGCTCAAACTGAACTTCATGAGCAAGCAATTTATCCGGAGCTGAAATTAATTTGTACCCTAAATGCGGTACCGCCTCAATTTCATATCCGTCTTTTCTCATTTCCTGAATGTATTTCCAGACCGCGGCGCGCGACATGTTCAGCGACCGGCTGATGTCTTCACCAGAAAGATGATTTTGGGATTTTTTTAGAAAATGGATGATGTGGTCTTGCATATTTTAAGTCACAAGTAAAAGAGTTCGTCTTTGTGTCCTGTGTCCTGTGTCCTGTGTCTTGTGTCCTTTATGTCCTATCGATTAACTCGCAATTGTTCTACGCTCTTTTTAAGTTGACCGCAAAACGCGTCCAAGTCCTCTGATGTCGTCCATCGTCCAATAGTGACTCGCAGCGATCCTAAGGCCATGGGATCAGAAAGACCTATCGCCGTAAGCACATGCGACGGTGTCAACGAACCGGATGTGCACGCGGATCCCATGGACGCGCAAAATCCATGCATGTCCAAACTCATGAGCAAAGATTCTCCATCAATGCCCTCAAAAGAAAAATGGGCATTATTGGGCAAACGTTCGGTGGGATGCCCGTTAACAACGGCGCCTTTGATATGCGTTTGAACATATTCAACCAAACGATCCCGCAACTCAGTTTGAACCTTCATTTCATGCGGCATATTTTTTTGGCACAGCGCAATCGCTTGACCCAAACCAACGATTCCCGCAACATTGTGCGTGGACGCGCGGCGGCTTCTTTCCTGATCCCCGCCTAGAAGGCAGGACGAAAGCCTTGTGCCTTTGCGGATATATAACGCCCCAACACCTTTCGGCCCATAAAATTTATGTCCAGACAACGACAATAAGTCGCAATTCAAATCATTCACATGAACAAGGATATGCCCAATCGTTTGGACAGCATCAACCAAGAAATAAACATTTTTCGAACGCGTTATACTACCGATTTCATGGACAGGCTGAATCGTTCCTATTTCATTACTGGCATGCATGACCGCGGCTAAAATCGTCTTTGATGTGATTGCCTTTTCAACCTCTTTAGGGTCGATGCGGCCAAAACGGTCAACGCTCAGCCACGTGACATCAAATCCCAAAGATTCCAATTCTTCCGCCGGGCGTATAACGGAATGATGATCGATACGGGATATGATCAAATGATTCCCGCGATCCTTAAGCGCTTTTGCCACGCCTACAATAGCCAGATTATTTGATTCAGTCGCGCCTGACGTAAAAACTATTTCATCCGGATAGGCGCCGATGCTTTTCGCCAAGATTTCACGCGCTTCTTCAACGGCCTTGCGCGCCTTCTGGCCATAAAAATGCGGACTGGAAGGGTTTCCAAAATCCTCGGTTAAGAAAGGAAGAAAAGACTCTGTAACAGCCGGGTCAACCGGAGTGGTCGACGCGTAATCTAAATAGACTCGCTTCATAACATCCTCTTTTTGGGATTTATAATATCGGCAATTAAGTGGATTGTCAACCAATCAGGAAAATAAGGTTTACATATCAAACGGGCGGGTTAAATAAAATCGGAGGATTATGGCTGGACGCTGGAATCGTCCTGAAGCTGCTGGATAAGGGCCTGCATCTTGGGATTGTTCATCAACTGCTGAATTTTAGGATCGCCGGCCACACTGTCGATGTTGTTATTGGAAACCGCTGCCGTCAACTGCTGGACAAAGGCAGGGTCGGAAATCATGGCGGCAATTTCAGGATCTTCGGCCATGGCCTGGACAGCCTGTATGGCCTGCGGGTTACCCATGATTTGATTTTGCATGGCGTTAACTTTGTTGGAAAAAACCGGCGTGGCATTGACCGCCTGTCCACCCGTCGGCGATGGAGGCATAACAGCATCATTAGAAATGCTGATAACGTTGGCTTCCGGCAGCTGTAGGCGACCTAAATTATCTGTCTGCAATGTATACGTGCCGTTTTCAAAGGAAATCAATTCTCCCTTGATAACAGAACCGTCTTTTAATGCGATGTGTTTGGTTGTTCCTGCCTGAAGTGAGGAAGTAAGAAGGAATGCCAAAAAAAAGACAACTAGTTTGCGCTTAATCATGGTCAAAGTCTATCATGCGATTTTCTTAAAATCAATGCACTTATTCGAGCAGAGTTTTATTTAACGTGAGTTCGATCTAATCCTGGCTCAAGTGTGAGGGTTGGGATGAACGTGAATTGAGACCTACACAATTTCCTTAGAGAATTATTAGAGAAATTGTGTGCGGTCTCGTTGAACGGAATCACAATCCTCACACTTGAGCGATACGCATATGGGAGAGATTCCATTTAATCCATACGGCTCCACGATCCGCTAGTTCATTATTCTAATGATTCTTTAAAGAAATG
>JAHFGF010000114.1 GCA_023247595.1 Candidatus Omnitrophota bacterium | reverse complement strand
ACTGTGAAACGGACAAAGAGCTTTAAAATTACGTCCGGCTTTCTTGAGCAGGACATAGCGGCCAACGGTTGCGGCGATATCCGAACGGTCAAGGACCGCGTTTATAATATCATTTGGGATCAATCCCATGACTTCCAACCACGGCAAAAACGTCTGCGTTAAATGCTGCACCTTCAAACAATTTTCCAAATAAATTGCGGTATAGAAAACTGTATGTATTTGGCGCGGCCTTGGCCGCGATCTTATATGCTACCGATGATGCTGTCTGACGGTAAATATATTCATGGCGCATCAGCATCAATGCAAAAATCACCAAACTGATTAAAAGAATGGCCCGAAAAACACCTACAAACCCGCCCGCGTACTTATCAAATCCCTGGTGAACAGCCTCTACTTTAAATAAAAGCATTATTCCTTCTCTCAAGAATTTAAAGGCAAGAACAATCAACCCCCCAATTCCGATGAAAAACAAAAACTGCCAGCTTTCCACAGAAAGTGTATTCTTTTTTGCCATGAATTCCGCCAAATACGCGTAATAATGCAAACTGATAAAAAGCGCGCTTAAAACCGCTAAAAATTTAAAAATCTCTGCAATGACACCATTTTTAACGCTGATAAATATAATGCGTACAAACAAAATAGCCAAAATCACATCAACCCAATTAATTCTATTAAAAAATTGTGTCAACATATTGATTTTAAGCAAGTTAGGAGCAAGTATACCATGCGTCTAAAGGCATGTCAAGCAAGCGCCCATCAAGTTTCTAAACGCGTAACCCTATAATAACAATTGAGTTGTAAATAAATCTGATTTCTAACTGAAAAATTTGTTTAATAAATCATCCTTAAACCGGCTTAAACCGACGCGATGGCAGGCTGGGACTTAGTGGCTTGCGCCGGTTGCAAAACACCTTGGGTTACTGGGGATGTCGCACTATTAAATTTGACCGAGACAATGCGCGAAATACCGCGTTCGGGCATAGTGACTCCATACAAAATATCAGCGCCTTCCATGGTCTTTTTATTGTGGGTAATGACAATAAACTGGGCAATTTTAGCGAATTCTTTCAATACATGCGTGAAACGTCCGACATTGCTTTCATCCAAGGCCGCATCAATTTCGTCAAGCACGCAAAACGGGCTCGGATTAACTTTAAACACACCAAAGATAAGCGCAATGGCGGTCAATGTTTTTTCTCCACCGGAAAGCAAGGAAATGTGCTGCGGTTTTTTTCCAGGCGGCCGGGCCACGATATCAATACCGGATTCCAAAGCATTTTCAGGGTCTAATAGAACCAACTGGGCTTCCCCTCCACCAAAAAGCATACGGAAATAAACCTGAAATTCTTCATTGACCTTTGTAAACGTATCGGTAAACATCTGCCGGGTGGTGCGGTTAATCTTTTGAATGGTCTGCATCAAAGACTCGCGGGCGCTTAAAAGATCACTTTGCTGTTTGGTCAAAAATTCAAATCTTTGCCTTAATTCCTCAAATTCTTCGATCGCAACGAGATTAACTGCCCCATAGGATTCACAACGCTTTTTCAAGCGCTCGATCTCTAAGCTCAATTCTTCATCATTGACCTGCGAGGAAGCCGGTTCCCCCGCTGGCACAGATTCCTGCGCAACAGATAAAGAATCCAAATCAATTTTATACACTTGCAAAAAACGTTCCTTAAGTGAACGTTGATTAAAATAAATTTCCTGCTGGCGCATATCCAAATTATGCCGATTGGTCTTAAGGCTGATAACCTCATCTTCAATGACCTTGGCCTGCTGGCGGAGACTACTCAAACGCTGAGTCATTTCCGTCTTTAGAGCCATTTGTCCATCTAATTGCGCGGACAAATCATTGCCGGAGGCATGAAGCCCGGCAATTAATTCATTTAACCGGGATATGTCCTCATGGATGATTCTTTTTTTTGCTTCCGATTCCTGTATCTGCCCTTCAAAACGGGTAAAATCAGAGAGGTCACGATCCAAACCCTTTGCATATACCGACAAATTCTCCTCAAATCCCATTTGTTTATCCACCGCGGCCTGGACTTCTGCTTCTAATTGGACAATGGCAACATTCAAATCTTCGCGTTCTTTATGCTTCACGGCAATAAAACCTTGTTTCAATTTGATATCTTCCTGGCAATGGCGGATTTGACTGGAAATGCCATTTAAAACATTGTTCTCTTCCTCTTCCAAGACTGCGAGCGCGGCCAGATCAGATCCAATTTGAGAGAACTCAGATGTTATCAAATGTATTTCTCCAACGATCTTTCCAGTTTCTAATTCAATGTCATTTTTCTGGGCTTCAAAAACCGACATTTTCTTTTCTAAATCCTGAATACGGTTTAGGCCCCTGTCCACGGCCTGTTGTTGTGCCTGAAAATCACGATGAACAGCCTCTTGCCCTTCAATCGCCGCGGCCAATTGGCCTTCGACACCAGAAATACGTTCGTCCATATGCGCCAAATCAAGCTCAATGTATTTGGTTTCATACGTAATCTCAAACGCCGCCGCTTTTGTGCCGTCCCCCGGAATTTCACGGATATTCTTAATCTTACCGATGATGCCGGTTTGCTTTTCCAACGGACGTATGGCGCAGATAAACTTTCCCTCAACAACGGGATCGGGAATGCCATGATACTGCACCTGCATTTTGGCAATAAATTCTTTTTGGGACATCAGAAAGACCTTGGCCTTTTCCAAATCATCAATAGCGGTCTCCACCGCGGCCAGCCGCAACCGGCCCTGCTCTAAAGCCTGGCGCTGGGAATTAAGATCATTCCACGCCTCTTGCGCTTCCGTATTTACTGCGGTGATCGCGGCATTGATGGATTCGCATTTACGGCCAATCTGCGCCTGCTCATCAGAAACCTTATTGTTTTCCTGTTCCAAACGGTGGCGGCGGGAAGATAATTCCATGCGGCGTTTCATATGATCGGTCAATTGATTCTTCACACGGACATCCCGCGCGTTTAAAGCGAATTGTTCCTGCTCATAGATTTTAATGGATTGCTGGGCTTCATTGATGGCATGCACCGAAACCCCTATTTCTTCTTTTTTCAACTGTAACCGGGATTTCACCAACGCCAAAGATTCATTGAACCCATCCAAGGCCGCCTTGATCTCCTCGATCTTGCTTTGGTTTGTCTTGCAACGGTCCAAAGCCGCGATTTTATCCTGCTCTAACTGCGCGCAGGAAGAATCAATGTTAGCCAATCGTTCCTCATTAAAAACAATTTGACGGGTATTGATGTCGATATCATTTTCCAAACGCATATGTTTAGCTTTAAGCGCATTGATCTGCTCATCCAATTCTTCAATCAAGTCGGTCGCATGTTCAAGGCGGTTGTTGAGTTCCTGTAATTGCGTGGTCCATTCCGCTTCTTGGGCCTGCAACCGGGCGGTTTCTTCGGTAAGGTGGAACAAATCACCGGTAAAACGACCCAAATGCCGCTGGGACAGGATCAATTCAAGTTTTTTAAGCTCTTCAAATTCTTCTTTATATTTCTGCGCTTTTTTCGCCTGGCGTTCAATAGTGGCGATCTGCCTTTTGACCTCAACGACAATGTCATTGATACGCAGTAAATTATCTTCCGTTTCTTTTAATTTATTTAAAGCTTCTCTTTTCTTGGTTTTATATTTAGTGATCCCCGCGGCCTCATCGAAAATCTGGCGGCGGTCATCGGGTTTTGCGGAAACGACCAGGTCCACTTTACCCTGCTGGATAAGCGAATACGCTTCGGCACCGATGCCTGTGCCTAAAAATAATTCAACAATGTCTTTGAGGCGGCAAACATTCTTATTAAGAAGGTATTCACTTTCTCCGGAACGGAACAGGCGGCGCGTGACAATCACTTCATCATATTCAATCGGCAAAACTTTATGTTCATTAGAAAATACGACATTGACCTCGGCAAAACCCAAAGGCGGGCGCCTGTCAGTGCCGCTGAAAATAACGTCCTCCATCGCCGAACCGCGCAAGTCTTTCGCGCTTTGTTCGCCCAGCACCCAACGGATGGCATCAAACACATTGCTTTTGCCGCACCCATTAGGGCCAACGACGGCGGTAATGCCGGACTGAAATTCAAAAACGGTCTTTTCAGCGAAGGATTTAAAACCAAATATTTCTAAACGTTTAAAATACATAGTACCAATCTATTAAGGATTTAAATACAAGTCAACGGAGAATTCAAGTTTCTTAGACATCGCTAAACCAGCGGGACATCAATTTCAACATCTGCGTTATAGTCAACACCTTTAATGTTAAAACCGAACAGGCGCAGGAAGTCGTCATTGTAGCCTGCAACGTCCGCGATTTCATTGACATTGTCATCAGCGACAATGCTCCAGAGTTTGGACACATCCGATTGGACATCGGGAAGCATTTCCAAATCATCCACGCGCACGCGGCCCTGTTCGTCAGTGGAGATTTGCGTTAAAGGACGGTCATTATAAAGACGGTCAGCAAATAAACGCTGGATTTGCTGTATGCAATTCTCGTGAACACCCTTTTTTTTCATGACCTTCATCAAAAGCACAAAATAAAGCGGTATAAAAGGAATGGCGGAACTCGACTGGGTCACCAGCGCTTTATTGACCGACACAAACGCCCGCCCGCCTATTTTCTTCATGCGCGCGTCCAATTGACGCGCGGTCGCCTCCAAATGGTCTTTGGCCGCGCCGATAGTGCCGTTGCGGTACACGGCGGTGGTCATCTGCGGCCCTATATAAGAGTAGGCGACCGTCGAAGCGCCGCGGCTTAATAAACCATTCTTCTGCAAATCATCAATCCAAAGCTCCCAATCTTCTCCCCCCATGACCTTGATGGTGTGGGCTATTTCATTGTCGGTGGCGGCTTCTAAAGTGACGCTGATCACTTTATTTTTTTCAAAATCAATGCTTTTATTGGTGTAAGGTTTGTCTTTGGGCTTGAGCACGGATTTATACAATTCCCCTGTCTTAGGATCCGCGCGGCGAGGAGACGCCAGTGAATAAATGACACAATCCACCTGGCCCAATTCTTTTTTGATCAGATCACAAACCTGACGCCGGGTATCATCAGAAAACGCGTCGCCGTTAATACTTTTTGCGTATAAACCGGCCTTGCGCGCTGCCGCGTCAAAAGCCACGGAATTGTACCAGCCGGCCGTCGCCGTTCGTTTGCCGTTCTCCGCGGGCCTCTCAAAAAACACCCCAACAGTCGCGGCGCCGCAACCAAAGCCGGCCACAATGCGCGACGCCAAACCATACCCATTGGAAGCGCCCAAAACCAGAACTTTTTTAGGACCCCCCGCAATTGGCCCTTTGGATGTGACATAGTCAATTTGGTCCTGCACATTGCGCGCGCATCCGACTGGATGGGCAGTGGTGCAAATAAAACCACGGATTTTTGGCTCTACGATCATGGCAGTCAAAATATCATAAAGATGTTTTTTTCGCAACAATAACGATACCGGAAGTAGTCAACACAAAACGCCGGCGGTCTGATTCCGGGTCGAACCCTATTTGAGAACCCGGAGG
>JAHFGF010000113.1 GCA_023247595.1 Candidatus Omnitrophota bacterium | reverse complement strand
GTAACGCGCAAAAAGATTTTGAAGGCCTTCCTTCTTTATTAAACGGATCGCTTCGTTCAAAGCAATGATGATGCCAATGGCAGGCGTAAAAGGCGTATCCATTTTTTCAGCCGCTTTCTTGGCTTCGCGAAGATCGAAATAATATCGAGGGTTGGTTGATTTGGCTATTAAGGCCAATGCCTTCGGACTGACACTAATCATCGCCAAACCAGGCGGCAGCATTAAACCTTTTTGGGAACCGGTGACAACAACATCAATCCCCCACGCATCCGTCTGCACATCCTGCACGCCTAAGCCGCTTATCGCATCAAGCACCAGCACCGCATTGGATTCTTTAACAACACGGGCGATCGCTTGCACATCAGGCGTCACACCGGTTGATGTTTCACACAAAGTAATAAAAACCGCTTTGATATCCGGTTCTGCCTTCAATAAACTC
Organism: Candidatus Omnitrophota bacterium; assembly: GCA_023247595.1. The sequence goes on along the minus strand of JAHFGF010000113.1, from coordinate 5,097 downwards.
TGGATTTGAGACGCAGTGACCGCCTTGCCCCAATCGATTTTCAGCACACGGGCGTCCACGCTGTAGGTCTTGCATAATTCTGTCCAACGTTCACCGAATTTGCCGGCTTCCACCGCGATGGCTTTGTCACCCGGCGACAGAAGATTACAAACAGACGCCTCCATAGCCCCGGTTCCGGAACACGTCAAAAGATAAATATCATTCTTGGTTTGAAAAATATACTGAAGGCCTACAATGGCTTCTTTGATTTCATTTTGAAACTGCGGAGTGCGATGATGAATGATCGGACGGCCCAATGCTTCACAAACCGACGGAGGAACCTGCGTCGGCCCTGGGGTCAACAACAAATTCTTTTTCATAACCCAAAACCTTTCTAGTTTTAAAAATTTATTTTTTAATCGAACCGATACCTGAAATAACCTGATCAACCAAACCGTAATCCTTTGACTCCTGGGCAGACATAAAGAAATCACGGTCGGAATCTTTTTCAATGCGGGATAAAGACTGGCCGGAATGCTTGGATAAGATTTTGTTTAACTCTTCCTTCATGCGTAAAATTTCTTGGGCCTGGATGTGAATGTCACTGGCTGTTCCCTGCGCCCCGCCCCAAGGCTGGTGAATCATGATTCGGGCGTTCGGAAGCGCGAAGCGTTTGCCCTTTGCACCAGCGGTTAAAAGGACTGAACCCATACTGGCCGCCTGTCCGATGCAAATAGTGCTCACATCCGGTTTAACAAACTGCATGGTGTCATAGATTGCCAAACCTGCTGTGACAGAACCGCCCGGTGAATTGATGTACAAATAAATATCTTTTTCCGGATCATCCGACTGCAGAAACAAAATCTGTGCCACAACCAAATTGGCGACCACATCATCAATGGCTGTTCCTAAAAAAATAATCCGCTCTTTAAGAAGCCGTGAGTATATGTCATAAGCGCGTTCACCCTGACCGCTTTTTTCAATGACCATGGGAACTAACAATGATGCCTGTTCGTTTAACTTGTCCATATCTGACTCCTCTCAGTTTATGTATGAATAAATAAAATAGAAACGCCGGATATATTACTTTTTAAAACCTCTTCACTATTATTGAAAAGATGCGCGGATTAACCGCGTTACTTCGCTTCCTGCCAGTCGGCCTCTTTCATGAGCAATTCCATAACTTTTAACATAATATTCTCATTCTGGCCCACTGAAATATTTTCAGTCTTGGCAATTTCTTGAAAAATCAAATAAACGCGGACATCGCGTTCAACAGCGTCTTTGAGCTGTTCGCGCAACTCGGTTTCTTTCTTTGTGATATCCTCGTCCGACATGCCGTGGGATTTATAATGTTTACGGGCATCATGCAAGCGATAATCCATTTGCTTTTTTAGCAGACTCTGCGGAACCATAAATTTTGAATCCTTCAAAAGCGCATCAACAATCTGCTGTTCGATATCCAAACGGCTTTGACGGTCTTTATCCATTTCCAATTGGCGCGTCAGAGCGTCTTTAAATTCTGCCAGGCTTGGGAAACCCATACCGCGGGCAAACGCATCATCCACAATGGTTTCCTTAGCGTCAGCACCTTGCCCTTTTTTCAAGATATCCAGGGTTTTATTGACATCCTCATCCGTTACTTTTGAGGATTTCCTCTGAACCTTGATGCCTTTATAATCTTTGACTTTAACTTCGGGACGGATATCCAGCTTAGCAACAAATGTTAACGCCCCGTCCTTCAAATTCACGTCCATGATTTCCGGCAAATCAATCGGGTCAATGTTCTCTTGATGAAGACCCTCGTGATAAACTTCCGGAATTAATCTTTTAATGGTTTCTTCCTGAACGGTTTTACCATGGGTATTAACTAGAATATTTCGGGGAACTTTTCCTTGGCGAAAACCTTTCACTTTGGCAACCTTGGAAATAGACTCATAAACTTCATCCATGGTCTTGTTGACCCGGTCTTTTGGTACCTCAAAATAAATTTCGCGCTTCAAAGCATCTACTTTTTTTACATCGATCTTCATTTACAACTGTCCTCTCGTTATATGACGAATGTCAAACGGTTAAACACGGATCACTCACATCGTGAACTTCTCACCCAAATAAATCCTTCTGGCTTTTGGATCATTGATCAAATCCTGCGCTGTTCCGGAAATCAAAATTCTTCCGTCGGCAACCAAATACGCCCGGTCGGTAATAGCCAATGTTTCGCGCACGTTATGATCTGTCAAAAGAATTCCCAAACCTCGTTTTTTCAAATCTTTAATAATTTCCTGCGCCTCAGCCACGACAATCGGGTCGATACCGGAAAAAGGCTCATCCAATAACAGAAACGACGGATTGGTCACCAAGGCCCGGGTGATTTCCAGCCTGCGGCGCTCGCCGCCGGATAACGTGTAGGCCCTGCTTTTGGCCAAATGGGAAATGTTTAATTCTTCCAGCAAAGACTCAAGCCTTCGTTTTCTTTCTTTGGGACCAATCTCCAGAGTTTCTAAAATCGCCATGATATTTTCTTCAACCGTCAGCTTTCGAAAAATGGATGATTCTTGGGCCAGATATCCCATGCCCAAACGGCAGCGTTCATGAATGGGTTTCTTGGTGATGTCATCCTGATCAAAAATAATCTGCCCTTCATCCGGATTAACAATGCCGACTGTCATGTAAAACGAAGTTGTTTTACCGGCGCCGTTGGGGCCCAACAGACCGACAATTTCCGAGCGACCGACGGAAATACTCAGACCGTCAACCACCCGCCGGCCGTTGTATGTCTTAACTAAATTTTTTGCTTCAAGCAGTCTCATGTTTTTCCTGATAGATGATAAAAATTGACTTGGATTCTATTCACCCAATCCCTTAAAAATATTTTTCCCGCTGCTGCCCTGGCTTTTTAAATCAAAAACCAATTTAGGTTTACCAGAAAGCGTCATCTTCTGTGTGATTGCGTCATAGACCAGCTGGTCGGAATAACTGATATTTTCTCCCTGATGAACGGAAACATTTCCGATACAGACTAACTTCTTGATGCTTTTGGCCTGCTGGTCAAAATACACTTCCATTTTATCCGCTTTGAGCTCACGGCCGGTTGAAACTTCCGTTGCCACTACATTCTCATTAAAGATAACAACCTGTTTTAACTGATCCATCTCCATCGGCCCGTCAGATGTGATGGAAATATTTTGATCCGCTCCGGCGGCGGAAGATCCGGAAACATCGGCCTTTACATTTTCATGAATGGAAGCTGTCTTAAGATCCGGCTGAGCCACCATACCTTTACCTGTAATTTTCAAAGATTCATCTTTGATCTCAACCGAATCATCCGTTGAGACAAGATTGTCTTTTCGGTTCCAATTTAATGTGTCTGTTGTCATCTGAGCGCCTTGTTCGGAAGTAATCACGACATCCTTTTCCAGATGAACATTGCCGCTGGCTTTATCAATGGACCCTTTTTTTGATTTCAGATTCACATTCTGTTCACCGTAAGAATTCGCGTTCACATTAGTAATCTTTACCTTTTCATCCGAAATATTAGCCTTGTCTCCGTTGATTTCCCAAGATTTGGCACCGCCGTCGGTATATCCATTCAAATTAAAACCTTCAAATTCCTGCTCAATGGCTTTTTCCTTGGTCGAATTGGTCAAAGCATCTTCAGCTTGCGCAAAAGGACATGCAGACAACAAAAGGACAATAAATATAATTTTTATCATCGCACACCTTCTTAGAGTTCAACCCGCGTTTTGTTCACCGGAAATAATTTAATGAGTCTAACATGTCTCACTAAATTTCTTTCAGAATTTTCGACCAAAAACCCTGCGCCTTTAATATTTTCTCAATAACTTCTCGGACAGCGCCATCGCCGCCTGAGCGGATCGTCACATAATCTGCCGCTTTCTTAACTTCTTGAACCGCGTTGGAAACCGCCACAGCCAGGCCGACACGGTTCATGATTGCCAAATCCGGCAAATCATCGCCGATAAAACACACATCAGAATCTTTTAACTTTAATGTCTTTAAAAGTTCATTGTAGACATTAATTTTGGGATACGCGCCGGTGTAAACATGGTCCATTTCTAAATCTTTGGCCCGATGGGCGACAACCTTGGAAAGCCGCGCAGAAATAATGGCTGTCTGGATACCGCACTTTCTTAATAATGTCAGCCCAAGACCGTCCTGAACATCAAAATTTTTTGTCTCAACGCCGTTGTGGTCATAAATAATTTTTCCGTCCGTCAACACACCGTCCACGTCGCAGATGACCAGTTTAATTTTTTTAGCTTGGGCAAGTAAACTCATTTACACCAGCCCAGCTTTCAATAAATCCTGCACATCCAAAAGTCCCACCAATTTATTCTGACGGTCGACAACCGGAAGCTCATCAATTCTTTTTTCTTTCAAAATGTCAAAGGCCTCGGCGGCTAATTTGTCCATTCGAATGGTTAAAGGATTTACGGTCATGACATCTTTGACTTTCTTAACCAGAAGCATGGGATCTTCTTCCAGATGCCGGCGGAGGTCTCCGTCTGTAAAAATGCCGGCGACTTTTCCTTTGGCATCAACCACGCAGGCCGAACCGCAACGGGCTTTTGTGATTGCCAAAAGAACTTCTTTGACCTTCACATCACCGGAGACTTTAGCAAACCTTTGCGATGTGCGCATAATATCTTCAACCTTCAAAAGCAGTTGACGTCCTAAACTTCCCCCGGGATGAAAAAACGCGAAATCTTCTTTTTTGAAATCTTTGCGGTCAATCAAACAAGCAGACAAGGCGTCTCCCATAACCAGCATCGCTGTTGTCGAGGCCATTGGGGCAAGACCTAAAGGACAGCCCTCTTTTTGAACCTTGACGTTTAACAGCACATCACTGTGTTTGGCCAGAGTGGAATCAGGATTACCTGTCATGGCAATCATCTTTGTCCCAATTTTCTTAATTAACGGTAATAAACGGATGGTCTCTTCCGTCTCCCCGCTGTAAGACAGCAAAATCAAAACATCCTGACGAATCACCTGCCCTAAATCTCCGTGTACCGCCTCTGCGCTGTGCATGAAAATCGCCGGCGTTCGCGTCGATGATAACGTGGCAGCCATTGTACGGCCGATGATGCCTGTTTTTCC
>JAHFGF010000112.1 GCA_023247595.1 Candidatus Omnitrophota bacterium | reverse complement strand
CTCTTGGCCGTCGATGGTATCCGTAATGGCGGGAATGGTGAACTTACCGGCCTTGGTTGAAAACAAAACATAAATGAATGATTTGGACGAGGAATACGTACCGTTAACAATGGAAACCTGTGTCTGCGGCCCGAGATAACGGACGTCAAAGCCGTAAATCGCAGGCACGGGAATCTGATCAACCTTCTGCTTGCCGGTCACGGTTAAAATTAGATGCGCGGAATTGCCAAGCGTGATCGTGTTGGCATCAACCGTCGCGGTCAACGTGACGTCTTCCGCGAACGCGTTTAATGAAACAAACGTAACAAGCAAAAGTAAAACAATTTTGATTTTTGCCAATCGAAATATCAACTCGTTCATCTTTACCAATCCTTGGCCACTGGTTTATCTTTGCCGGTCTGCGGCATAAAATAAATCATACCCTTAGGCTCTTCATTACGCTGGTAATCATCCAGAAATATCTGCGCTTCCTGCGGCGTCATCATGCCCTTATCAGAAACAGAATTTCCGCCTTGAGAATTTGATTTGTCCGATGAATCTTTTTTTCCATCACCTGAAGAATTGCCAGGCTGCTCATCCGGTTTATTTGAGTCCTTATTTTGATCCGAATTACCTTTTCCTGAGCCATCTTTATTTTGATCTTTTTGCTGATCCTGTTGATCAGAACCGTTTCCATTATTTGGAGGAGCTTGCGGATTATCATTTTTATTGCCCGTGCTGTCATTATTTGGATTCGGCTGTTGATTATCTTTGGACGGCTGATTATTTTTTGAATCCTTGCTCTCGGATGTTTGATCGCTCTTGCCATCTTTCGAGTCTCCATCCTTACCATCCGACTGCCCTTCACCTTTTTTACCTTTGGGTTTCTTAGGCTTCTTCTTTAACTTTTCCAGCTTTTCTTTAAAAACAGCGTAGTTCTGTTTTATATCTTTATCTTTTTTGGCGCGAGGTAAAGCCTTATCATAATATTCAATTCCCTTTTCCAAAGATGCGATAGCCGCGTCCACATCACTATCTTCCAGCTCCTCGGATTTTTTATAATACGCATTACCTAAATTGTATTGCGCCTTATTAACCAGACTTGGGTCGTCGGAAAGGAGCGCTTTTTGAAAATGCGCGATAGAATTATCATAATCCTTTTTTTTATAAAGAGCTGTGCCTAAATTATATTCAACTGCCGAAGATTTTGGATCTTTTCCAAGCGCTTGTTCATAAATTTCCGCGGCATGCTCATAATTTCCCTGCTGATACGCGTGATTACCCTGCTTAACATCGCCGGCAATAGACGCCTGAACTTGCGGCATGAGAAAAAAAAGGCTAAGCCCGACTACGCAAATATTATAAGCAGGATGATTCATGATGCAATCCTTTCCTGTCTTCGCCGGCTTAAGAACGTATCCGCCAAAAGAAAAATTAACGCCAGTGTTAACGGCAGCTGAAACCGTTCAAAATATCTTTTCTGCATTTTCTCCTGGATTTCACGCTTCTCCAATTTGGATAAATGCTGTTCATAAATATAATCAAGCCCGAATTCCGCGCCGCTGGAACGCACATAAGCGCCTCCGGTTTCATAGGCGAGGCGCTGCAGTAAACTTTCATTCAAACGGGATTTCACCACATTGCCCTGGTCGTCTTTCAAATACTGATTTTGTCCCTGAGCATCAGAAAATTGAATCAAATCGCCTTCCTGCGTGCCGACGCCAACTGAAAATATTTTAATGCCGTTTTCCTTAGCCTTCTTGGCAACAGAAAGAGGATCTCCCTCAAGATTATCGCCGTCGGTCACAATCACAATGGCCTTAAATTTCGACGGGGTTTTGTCATACCCGTGCATGGCCTCCGTGAGCGCCTGCCCCACATTGGTGCCTCCGCGGGGAATGATGTTCACATCCAAATCATTGAGGCTCAAAAGAAATCCGCCATAATCAGAGGTCAGCGGGCACATCATAAACGCGTTTCCGGCAAACGCCACCAAACCGATGCGGTCGCCTTTTAATTTCTTCACAAGATCTTTGACCGCCAATTTAGTCCGCTCAAGACGGTTGGGTTTGACATCCCGCGTCAACATGCTTTTGGATGTATCCACGACCAATAAAATATCCAGCCCCGTTCTTTTAACTTCCTGCCACTGATAACCCCATTGCGGCCGGGCAAGCGCAAAAATTCCAAAGAAAAATACCAGGACTAATAAATAAATCGATACCTGCTGCTTTTTTAAACTGAAATTAGAAGCGATGTCATCCAAAAGGTTCGAGGCAACAAAACGGGACATGAACTTACGCCGTCGGGCCAAAAACATCCAAAGCCCTATTCCCAAAAAAGGCAGCAGCCACAGCACATGCAAGATATACGGATTAGCAAATCGCATCATCATCCCCGCGAAAAAAGATTTTATGGAATCCTTAAAAATAACGTATTAACCAAAACAATTTCCGCCAAAAGAAGCAATAACGCCGCGCCCAAGAAATAAACAAACAGTTCCTTATATTCCCGATAACCTGTTTCTTCAATCTTGGATTTTTCCAAGCTGTCGATTTCTTTATAAATTTTGTGAAGCGATTCCGTATCCGTCGCCCGGAAATACAAACCGTTGGTGACTCTGGAAATCTTCTTGAGCACATCCTCATCAATGTCAATTTTGACATCTTGATAAAAGGTCCGGCCAAAAAAATCTTTGACCGGATACGGCGCGTGGCCTTTGGTTCCGGCTCCGATGGTATAAATTTTAATCCCCGACGCCTGGGCAGCCCGGGCCGCGTTTAACGGGTCCACCGATCCGGCATTATTGATCCCGTCGGTTAAAAGCACTACAACTTTACTTTTGGATTCACTGCCTTTTAACCGCGCCACCGATGTCGCGATGGCCGAGCCAATGGCTGTTCCGTCCTGAATCATGCCGAGCTTGACGCGGCTCACATTGGTATTCAGCCAAGTGTAATCTGTCGTCAATGGGCAAATGGTATATGCCTTAGCGGAAAACGCGACAAATCCGATCTTATCGCTGTGCCGGCCCGCGATAAATTCACTGACGGCATTTTTGATGACGTCCAGCCGATTGGTCCGCTGGCCATTGATGGTGAAATCTTCAGCCGCCATACTTCCGGAACAATCAACCGCCAGCATAATGTCGATACCTTCCGTTGTAATGCGGCTTTCTTCCAAGACAGATTGCGGACCACTTAAGGCTACGATAAAAAGAACAAGGGAAACCAGACGCAGAAATTTAGGAAGAAAACCAAACTGGATTTTCCAAGACCCGCCCGCCTGACTGGCGATAGCGACAGAAGAAAAACGAAAAGACGCCTCTCTTCTGTTTTGATTAAGCCACCAGAAAATTGCGACGGCTATCGGAATCAATACAAGCAGTAATGGTGTACGGAAAATCATAGTTAAAATTTCTCACGAAGTTTTCCGGCCCTCGGCAACAGAAAGAGTTTCCACGGTTTCATTGACCAGTTGCGTTATTAAGTTATAACTTTGCCGCGCTTCGTCCGCGCTTGGGCCATATTTGGCAAACTTGACCATGTCCGACAATTTTAGAAAACCTTTGAGCGTCTCTTTGTGTTTGCCGTCGATCTTAGGAGAATTTCGAACGTATGCCAAAAATTCTTCCGTTGTCATTTCCGGCGCGCGGATATCAAAACGTTGTTCGATATAGCGGCGCGCGATATTAGAAAGTTCGATAAAATGTTCCTTAAAACGTCCCTGACCGAAAAGATCGCGCTCCCGCAAGGCCTGCAGTTGTTCAAGCGCGATCTGCCAGGACGTCTTGGTAATTTTTGGGGAGGCTGATTTTTTAAAACGCAGCCAAAACCACCATCCGCCTAAAACAAGCATCACGGCAAGCACAGCACACAAAACATAGATCCACGGAAATTCAGGAAGGTTAACAGGACCTTTGACATCGCGGATGTCATCGGCGTTTGTTATTAGGGGGAGAGAAAATAGAAAATAGAAAATAGAAGATTGAAGGAAAAATCGATTGCTGAAAGGCGCTTTCGCAATCAACCAGCTTTCAATTTTTCTTTCTTCTCTTCTCCCTATTTCTTTTCTCATTCCCTCATCCATTTTCTATCTTCACTCTTCAATCCTCTATCTTCCTTCTTCATACTCACCCCCCAAACCTTCTCTTTCTCTGCATGAAAAAAGAAATCAGCGATTTTTCGTAGGGGACATCTGTCTGCACATCAATGTGATCAACGCCGATAGAGCGGAACATGCGGTCCCGCTGGGATAAACGAACCTGGGCTTGCTGGGCAAATTGTTCACGGAAACGGCGGTCGGAAGAATCAACCATGATCTGCTGGCCTGACTCAGCGTCTTCAAGCCCAATCAGTCCGCAGTCAGGCAAAGAGGATTCTCGAGGATCATTCAACGTGATCGCAATAAGATCATGCCGTTTGTTGGCAATGCTCATGGCTTTTTTGAAAATCGGATCTGGGCCGGATGCCTTATCATCAAAGAAATCAGAAAGAACAAACGTCACCGCTCTTCGCGGCATCACATGATTTAAATATTCAAGCGCCGTATCCAAACGCGTGCCTGTCCCCTTTGGTTTAAAATACAAAACTTCGCGAATCACACGAAGGACATGGCTTTTGCCTTTTCTCGGCGGGATAAAAAGCTCCACCTGATCGGTGAAGATCATAAGCCCCACTTTATCATTATTTCGAATGGCGGAAAAAGCCAGAATGGCCGCGATCTGAGCGGCCAGTTTACTTTTGAGCTGATTGACCGAAGCGAACTGGCAGGACTTTGAAGCATCCACCATAATCATGACCGTCAATTCACGCTCTTCGACAAATTTCTTGATGTGGGCCTTGCCGGTGCGGGCGGTGACGTTCCAGTCGATGGAACGGATATCATCTCCCATTTGATATTCCCGCACCTCATCAAATTCCATACCCCGCCCTTTAAAAACGCTGTGGTATTGTCCGGCAAAAACATCGGTAACCAGACGGGAAGTGGTGATTTCAATGCGATGAACTTTATCGAGCAGGTCTTTGGGAAGCATATTAGCGTACAGCGTATAGCGGTTGGCGTGTAGCGTTAGGAAAATTTTGTATCAAAATCCTAAACGTTATTCGCTCACCGCTAAACGCTCTCTTAAGGAACTTCTATCTCTTCAAAAATTCTCTGGATAATATTTTCAGATGTTTTATCTTCCGCCTCGGCTTCATAACTGGGAATGACGCGGTGGCGCAGCACATCCATGCCGATGGATTTAATGTCCTGCGGAGTCACATAACCTCTGCCCTGCAAGAACGCGTAGGCTTTGGCCGCGAGGGCAAGATTGATGGTTGCCCGGGGGGATGCGCCGTAATGAATCAGACCTTTAAGATCGGCCAATTTATAATTCTGCGGATATCGTGTGGCATCGACGATATTGACAATGTATTGTTCAATTTTTTCATCCATATAAATTTCATCAACCACCGAACGCAGGCGGGCGATATCCTGAGGAGTTGTGATCTGATTGACCGTAATGGACGACCGGGTAAAAGCCATGCGCTTGAGGATTTTGAGTTCTTCTTCTTTACTGGGATAAGACACTTTGAGTTTGAG